>NZ_DATFYW010000108.1:0-33963 GCF_035314905.1 Mycobacterium sp. | reverse complement strand
GCACAGGCCATCGAGCCGTGCGTGAAGGATCCGCTCAGCCTGCGGCGGCCGTTCATCGTCAGGTAGCGCGCCGCCCAGATCGTCGGGGCTCCGACATCGAACGTGAAAACGGCATCGTCGCTGGCGAGCCGATCTACCAGTCCTGCAACGTATTCCGGGCGGATAGGCATGCGGTCGCGGTCATTGACCGCCAGCGAGTCCAGAGATTTGCGGGTTCGCAGGTAGTGGTTGAGCGACCGGTCGAGGTGGTCGCGATCGTCCTTGGCGGCCAGCAGCGGCAGGAGCGCGTCGATCGTGTCTTTTACCGTGCCGACAAGGCCAAGGTTGATCGGCGCACGCCGCCCGAGGTGGCTGCCGCGGATGTCGACCTGAATCACTTCCGCCTCGTCTGGATAGAACTGCGTATAGGGGAAGTCGGTCCCGAGCATGAGCAACACGTCGGCTTCCTTGATCGCCTTGTACCCGGAGGCATAACCCAGCAGACCCGTCATTCCGACGTCGTAGCGGTTGTCGTATTCGATGTGCTCCTTGCCCCGGAAGGCGTGTACGATCGGCGACTGCAGTGTGCCGGCCAGCCGGATCAACTCGTCGTGCGCCCCTACTGCACCGGCGCCACCGAGGATCGTGACGCGCCTTGCCGCGTTGAGGATGTCGGCCGCCCGCCGCAGCGAGTCGTCGTCTGGGCGCACGACCGACCGGCTCGCGAGAACGGGCCGCGAGGTCCACGGGTCGTCGCCGAGGCGGCCAAAGAAGACCTCGCCGGGTATCACCACCACCGCGACACCGCTCTCCTCGACCGCCGCCCGCATCGCCATCTCCACGATCCGCGGCGCCATCGCTGGGTTGCTCACCAGTTCGCAGTAGACACTGCACTCGCGGAACAACTCCTGCGGATGGGTCTCCTGAAAGTAGCCTGAGCCGATCTCGGCCATCGGGATGTGCGCCGCGATCGCCAGCACTGGAACGCGCGTGCGCTGCGCGTCGTACAGCCCGTTGATCAGGTGCAGGTTGCCGGGCCCGCAACTGCCGGCGCACACCGCAAGCCGGGCCGTCAGTGCGGCGTCGGCCGTTGCCGCGAACGCCGCGGTCTCCTCATGGCGCACGTGCTCCCAGGTGATCGATTCGGACCTGCGGATTGCATCGGTGAAGCCGTTGAGGCTGTCCCCCGGCAGCCCGTAAACCCGTGTCACGCCGCTGATCTTCAGTGCCGACACGATGTGTTGCGCGACATTGGCCATACCCAGAACTCTACGGTGCGGGTGTCACCGCTTCGTAAGTTCTTTCAGCGACCCGCGGCGGTACGTTGGCGACATGGCCGAGCCCGCCGTCGGGATGCGGAGTTTGAGTGGTGTGGCAGCCGCGGCCGTTGCCGTCGGCCTCACTGAACTATTGGCAGCGCCGTTCGGTCGGGGCGCGGACGCGCTCAACGCGGTGGGCTCGGCGGTTGTCGACTTGACGCCTGGCCCGGTGAAAGAGTGGGCGATCCAGACCTTCGGCACCGCAGACAAGCTGTTCTTGTCGGTGGCGGTCCTGGCCGTCATCGTGATCGTCGCCGCGGCGGCCGGCCGGTGGGAATCGCGCAACTCTCCCATCGGCAGCGCCTTGTTGGTCGCGGCGGGAATAGGCGGATGCGTGGCGATATTGTCCCGTCCGGGGGCGCGACCCCTCGACGTCATCCCGACTGTCGTCGGCGCGCTGTGCGGGGTGGTGGTGCTGCGTCTGCTCACCACAAGGGTTTCCGCCGCTCAGGCGGATACAGATACGGCACGGCGGGCGCCGGACACGGGCCGCAGGCATTGGCTGATGGCGTTCGGCCTTCTGGGCGCCGGGCTGCTGGCCGGGGTGGCCGGCGCGGTGCTCAACCGGCGGCTGCACTCGGTGTCCGGCGAGCGGCGGACATTCGCCATGCCGCCGGTGAACCGCCCGGCACCGCCGGTGCCGCCGGATGTCCAACCCAAAGGCGTTGCACTGGCGAGCTTCATCACCGATAACGACAAGTTCTACCGAATCGACACCGCGCTGCTCGTCCCCCAGGTCAGCCGCAACGACTGGCGGCTGAGGGTCCACGGCATGGTGGACCGCGAGGTGACCTTCAACTTCGACGATCTGCGGTCGTTCGAGGTGATCGAGAAGGTGGTCACGCTCACGTGTGTGTCGAATCCGGTCGGCGGCGACCTCATTTCCAACGCCACCTGGACGGGATACCGGGTGCGAGACCTGTTGGCCCGCACGGGTGTTCATCCCGACGCTGACATGGTGCTATCCACCTCCGTCGACGGCTTCACGGCCGGCACGCCGGTCGGGGCGTTGACCGATGGCCGCGACGCGCTGTTGGCCATCACGATGAACGGGGAGCCGCTGCCCGTCAATCACGGCTATCCGGCGCGGCTTGTGGTGCCCGGGCTGTACGGCTACGTGTCGGCGACGAAGTGGGTCACCGACCTCGAACTCACCCGCTTCGACCGCGCGCAGGCCTACTGGACCAGGCTCGGCTGGTCGGCTCGCGGCCCGATCAAAACCGAGTCGCGCATCGACGTGCCGCGCAGCGGCCAACAGGTCCCCGCCGGCCCGGTGATGTTCGGCGGTGTCGCGTGGGCCCAGAACCGCGGCGTCCGCGCGGTCGAGGTCCGCGTCGACGACGGGCCCTGGCAACCCGCCGACCTGGGGGCGGACTACTCCAACGACACGTGGCGGCTGTGGAGCTACCGATGGGTCGCAACCCCCGGATCGCATTCGATCGCCGTCCGCGCCACCGACAACACCGGCGCCGTGCAGACCGCTGACGAGGTCGGCGTGATGCCCGACGGCGCGACGGGGTGGCACACCGTCGCGTTCACCGCTGCTTGACCGCGTGCGTCGGACCCCCGTGACAAGCTGTGGTCGTGCTGCTCATCGATGTGGCCGCGGCGTCGGCGGATGTGGGCGCCGAACCGTCGCGGTTGGCGAAGATCCGTCGCATCGCCGACCTTCTCGCCGCCGCCAAGGGAGACGGGCACGAGGTCGCGGTTGTTGTCTCGTGGCTGTCCGGTGACCTGCCGCAGCGACAGATCGGCGTCGGCTGGGCCTCGCTACGCTCGCTGCCACCGCCCGCCGGACGGCCGGTGCTCACCGTTGCGGGCGTGGACGCGGCGTTCTCCGGGATCGGCGCGGTCGGCGGCCAGGGGTCACAGAAGAAGCGGACCGCGCTCCTGTCGGATCTCTTCGCCGCGGCCACACCCACCGAACAGACCTTTCTGCGGCGCCTGCTCGGCGGCGAGCTGCGCCAGGGCGCGCTGGCTGGTGTGATGGCCGACGCCGTCGCCAGGGCCGCCGGTCTCCCGGCACCCGACGTCCGCCGCGCCGCGATGCTCGGCGGCGACCTGCCCGCCGTCGCCGCAGCCGCACTCACAGGCGGCCATGGTGCGCTCAGCCGGTTTACGCTCGAGGTCGGAAGGCCGGTCGGCCCGATGCTGGCCCAGACTGCCACCGACATCGCCGATGCGCTTCAACGTCTCGGCGGCACAGCGGTTTTCGAGGCCAAGCTCGACGGCGCCCGGCTGCAGATCCACCGCGACGGCGACCAGGTGTCGCTGTACACGCGCAGCCTCGACGACGTCACCGCGCGGCTGCCCGAGGTCGTCGAGGCAACGCTGGCCCTGCCCGTCAGCTCTCTGATCGCCGACGGCGAGGCGATCGCGTTGCGCCCCGACGGGCGGCCACACCGCTTTCAGGTGACGGCGTCGCGGTTCGGACGGACAACCGACGTGCCCGCGGCGCGTGCCGCACAGCAGTTGTCGGTGTTCTTCTTCGACGTGCTGCATCGCGACGGCGTCGACCTCGTCGACCTGCCCGCGGCCGCGCGCGCCGCGGTGCTCGACGCGGTCGTTCCGGCCGGGTACCGAGTCGACCGGCTGGTCACTTCGGACGTCAACGAGGCCCGGCGCTTCCTCGAGGTAACCCTGGCCGCCGGACACGAAGGAGTGATGGCCAAGTCGCTGACCGTGCCTTATGAAGCCGGCAGGCGCGGAGCGGGCTGGTTGAAGGTCAAGCCGGTGCACACCCTCGACCTGGTGGTCCTTGCCGTCGAATGGGGATCGGGCAGGCGCACCGGGAAGTTGTCCAACATCCACCTCGGGGCCCGCGATCCGGGTACCGGCGGCTTCGTGATGCTCGGCAAGACGTTCAAAGGCATGACCGACGCGATGCTGAACTGGCAGACCGAACGGTTCCTGGAGCTGGCCGACGGTCCGACCGACGGATATGCGGTGAAGCTGCGGCCCGATCAGGTGGTCGAGATCGCGTTCGACGGTGTGCAGGGATCCACCCGGTACCCGGGCGGTGTGGCGTTGCGGTTCGCCCGGGTAGTGCGCTACCGCAACGACAAAGGACCCGCCGAGGCCGACACGATCGACACGGTGCGCCGGCTGTACGAGCGGGAATGAACAGACCGCCGTTTTCGCACGGGCGGTTGACGACCGGTGCAAGGATCGCCTGAGACGCGGCACGGCACCGTCATCGAGGGAGGATCACGTGGCAACACCCACCGCGGCACCGTCGGCTCCCATGGAAGAGCAAAACGGCAACATCACGTAAATCCGGACCGACAAAGACCTACCGCCGGTCGCGATCATCGACCGATCCCCGATCACCACACGCCACAAGGTCATCTTCGGAATCATTGCGCTGCTCGGCGCGGTGGCATGGGCGGTCATCGCGTTCGTCCGCGGCGAGACCGTCAACGCGGTGTGGTTCGTGCTCGCCGCGATTTGCACGTATGTGATCGCGCACCGGTTCTATGCCCGGCTCATCGAGATGAAGATCGTGCAGCCGCGCGACGACGAGGCCGCGCCCGCCGAAGTCTATGACAACGCCACGGATTACATGCCGACCGATCGGCGCGTACTGTTCGGTCACCATTTTGCGGCGATCGCCGGCGCCGGCCCGCTCGTGGGTCCGGTGTTGGCGGTCCAAATGGGTTATCTGCCCGGCGCGATCTGGATCCTCGTCGGTGCGGTGTTCGCCGGTGGCGTTCAGGACTACCTGGTGCTGTGGATCGCCACACGGCGCCGTGGTCGGTCACTGGGCCAAATGGTGCGCGATGAGTTGGGCACGTTCGGCGGCGCGTCCGCGATCGTGGCGGTGTTCGTGATCATGATCATTATCCTCGCGGTACTGGCGCTCGTCGTGGTCCAGGCCCTCGCGCAAAGCGTGTGGGGCGTGTTCTCGATCGCGATGACGATACCGATCGCGCTGTTCATGGGCATCTATCTTCGATTCCTGCGGCCGGGCCGGGTCACGGAGGTGACGGTCATCGGCGTCGCCCTGCTCCTGCTGGCGGTGGTCTCCGGCGACTGGGTTGCCGACACTGCCTGGGGCGAACGGTGGTTCGGCCTATCGCCGGTGACGTTGTCGTGGTGCATCGTCATCTACGGATTCGCGGCTTCGGTGCTGCCGGTGTGGCTGCTGCTCGCACCGCGTGACTATCTGTCGACGTTCATGAAGGTCGGCACGATCGGATTGCTGGCGATCGGGATCCTGCTGGCGCGGCCGCTTGTTGCGGCACCGGCCCTCTCGCATTTCGCGATAAGCGGCACCGGACCCGTGTTCGCCGGTTCGCTGTTCCCGTTTCTGTTCATCACGATCGCGTGCGGCGCGCTCTCCGGTTTCCATTCGCTGATCTCGTCGGGGACGACCCCCAAATTGCTGACGAAGCAAAGCCAGATGCGGTTGATCGGCTACGGCGGGATGCTCACCGAGTCGTTCGTGGCGATGATGGCGCTGACCACCGCCGCGATCCTCGACCCGCATCTTTACGTCGTGATCAACGCGCCCGCCGCACAGACCGGGGGTAGCGCAGCGTCTGCGGCGCAGTACGTCAACACGCTGGGGCTGTCGGGGCCGCCCGCCACGGCCGCCCAGATCACGCAAACCGCGCACGACGTCGGAGAGAAGACCATCATCTCCCGCACCGGCGGGGCGCCAACGCTGGCGATCGGCATGTCCGACGTGCTGGAGTTCTTTGGCGGCAGCAAGCTCAAGCCGTTCTGGTATCACTTCGCGATCATGTTCGAGGCGGTGTTCATCCTGACCACGGTCGACGCCGGCACCCGTGTCGCGCGGTTCATGCTCTCCGACGGGTTGAGCAACCTCGGCGGTCCCTTGCGCAAGCTTCGCGACCCGAGCTGGCGCATCGGTGCGTGGGTCTGCAGCCTGATCGTGGTCGCCGCCTGGGGCAGCGTGCTGCTCATGGGCGTGAACGATCCGCTGGGCGGCATCAACACACTGTTCCCGCTGTTTGGCATCGCCAACCAGCTGCTGGCGGCGATCGCCCTGACCCTCGTGTCGGTCGTCATGATCAAGAAGGGCTATCTGAAATGGGTTTGGATACCGGGCATTCCGCTGTTGTGGGATCTCACGGTCACACTGACTGCTTCCTGGCAGAAGATCTTCTCGGGAGACCCCAAAGTCGGGTATTGGACGCAGCACCATCAGTACCAGCAAGCCAAGGAAGCCGGTAAGACGGTGTTCGGCGCGGCGAAGAACGCGCACCAGCTCGACGCGGTGATCCGCAATACGTTCATCCAGGGAACACTTTCCATCGTGTTCGCCTCCCTGGTCCTGATTGTGTTCCTGACCGGACTCATCGTGGCGCTCGGAGTGATCCGCGGTGGCGGCCCCCCGCTGAGCGAGGACGCCGCGGTGCCTTCGCGGCTGTTCGCGCCATCGGGCCTGGTACCCACGCGAGCGGAACGGGAGGTGCAACGGCAATGGGAAGCGCTGCCCGAATCGCACGCCAAATCCGTTGGTACTGTGGCGCATTGATGGGCGATGCGCATTACCAGCGATATCTCGAGCATCGGCGCCGGGCGCACCCCGGGGAACCGGTGCTCAGCGAGCGCGAATACTGGAAGATGCGCCACGCAGCCACGGACTCCAATCCAGGCATGCGGTGCTGCTAGGGGTGACGAGGCGCTCCGGCACCGCTCAACTGTTGCCGAACGCCGACGCGAAAGCGCGGCTGCGAGAGTTGCCGCAGATGAACAGCTTCGGAGTCCGCAGCTTCGGCACGAACCTACTCACCGTGCGGATCGACCTGGACGACCACCCAGCCGCTCGAATCGCCGACGCCGCCGGAATCACACACCGGCTCCTCGAAAATGTCCCCCGAAAGCGCGGCCGGCCAGTTTGACCGTCACCGGTTCGGGTACCGTTGCTACGGCTGTCTGGTAACGGCCCGGCCCCCTTCCGCACTGACTCTCGAGGAAGGACACACCCCGTGAAACGCAAGGTTGTACTCCTCGCCCTCGTGGCGGCTGCGGCCGCCGTGTTATGGCAGAACTACCCCGACCTCGTCCGCTACCTCAAGATCTCCCGGATGTCGGCGCCGAGCGATCGATACCGCAGCTGCCCAGCTGCGTTGCGTCCGTGACGCCACGGCGTCCTCAGGTCGGGTGCCGAGCAGCAACGAACCCACGACCAGGAGGTCGAATTCACCCGCCATCGTTTCCTCCGTCTACCTGACACCGTGGTGATACCAACCTGAGAGCAACGACAAACCCGCTGCGTAATCCAAGATTCGTAGCGCGCAAATGCTGAGTTGTTACGCTCGAGGCCGGGGATGAGGGGAAACGTTGCTGGGTGCACGATCGCTGCAACTGATGGCCTTCGCATTGACGGCCGACAGCCGACTGCTGCCGCGCCCGCTGCCACCCGACGCCCAGCCCGCTCTCGAACCACCGATCGACATCCACGATTCCCCGGCTGACACCGCTGGTCGGGATGCGCTTCGCGAACGCAGGCTCATGATCGTGCGTCGCGCCGCGATCGCCACATGGGCGGCGGTCGTTGTCTTCCGGACGTGGACAACGGGATTTGCGTTCAACCGCGAGTTGTTGCTGGTCTACATCTGCACCGGCTTGATCGCGGCGAGCATCGGCCGCCGCCGCACGTTGCAGGTCATCCGCGACTGGCTGCCGTTCGCGCTGATTCTCGTGGTCTACGACCTGAGCCGGGGCGCAGCCACGCTCATCGGCACGCCGACGCTCTGGCAGATTCAACCGAAAATCGACCGATCGCTGTTCGTCGACACCGAACCGACCGTCTGGCTACAAGAACACCTCAAGCTGCCCGACCCACCATGGTGGGAAGTGGTCATCAGCACCATCTACATGTCTTTTTTCATCCTGCCCTATATGGTGGCCGGTTTGCTGTGGCTGCGCAACCGCGACGATTGGAAGGCGTTCGCCCGCCGATTCTTGGCTCTGTCGTTCATCGCGCTGGTGTGCTACGCGATCGTCCCGGCTGCGCCGCCGTGGGCTGCTGCCCGCTGCACCGCGGCGGAGGTCGCCGGCGGTCCGTCCGAACCGGCGTGCATGTTTCGATCGCCGGCGGGGGTGCCCGGTGGCGGGCTTCTCGGCACGATGCACACGAGCCAACCCGGCGCCGGCGATTTCGTGGAGCGGATCTCCACGCGTGGGTGGGGAAAGCTTCACCTCGGCGCCGCACGTGCCCTGGTGGACGAAGGTCAGGCCAGCGTGAATCTCGTGGCGGCGATTCCGTCCCTGCACGCGGCACTGACCGCGATGGTCGCGGCGTTCCTCTGGCGGCGGATCCAGTCACGGTGGCGCCCGCTGCTCGCGGCGTATGTCGTCGTCATGGCCTTAACACTGGTCTACTCCGCCGAGCACTACGTCTTCGACATCCTGGTTGGCTGGGCGCTGGCGGTGATCGTGCACGCGGGCATGAATCATCTGGAGACGCGCAGATCGCGAGGGCCGGCCGAGCACGCCGCAGCGCTGGCGGACTCCCGACCAGTCGAATTGGAACGCCTGTAGTGGTTCGGCCGCACCTCAGCTCTGCGCGAAGCGATACCGGCATCCCCCAGAGGTAGGGTCAATTGCGCGCCGCCCGGACTTTCTTCTCCGGTAAGGGCGTGCCGCCCGAGATGAGTCACCACTGCGGCGGCGCCGCTCCCCTGCCGAACCCCCATGTCGCTTGACCCAACCTCGGCTTCGGGCGATTGACCACCGGACGTCGACGAAAGTCACTGGCCAGCAACGGCTCCGGGTCGCTGCCCCCGGTCATGGCAAGACATGGCCCGCGGAATTCGCACACGTCGCAGTGCGCGGCGAATGTCGGGGAGATCGCCGGATCCTCGATCATGTCGACGACCTCGGCGCCGATCATCGGGCCCACGGCGCCGATTTCGTTGCGGGTCCGCCGGATCCGGGTGCGCCGCAGGACGCCGGCCGTCCGTTGCTCCGTCCGGTCGTCGCTGTCGGGCCGTGACGCCTGGGCCGAGGCTCGGACGTGCTGCGGGATGGACCGGCCGCCGCCGCTGGGCTCGTGTTGCGCGACGACTTTCGGAGTGCCGTCGGTCTGCTGAGCCGGCTGAGGGTCCAGCGGGCCCCCGACCCGCACCTCGTTGTGGATGGTGCCCGCAATCTCCATGCCGATGTAGTCCTGCTCCCAGGCCCAGCAGGCGGCGATGGCTTGCTCGTCGCGTACCAGCGCATCGGTGTCCTGCCAGTCGGCGACGATCTGGTGACGCACCACCCAGTACTCGTCGGCGGCGTCCACGGCAAGCAGATCGACGCGGCAGGTGTAGATCACAGCGGACCCGTCAGACGTCGACAGGCCCCGGCCGGGTTCGCGAGGGTCGGGCACCAGCACATTGAGGTCATGCCCGATCCGCATCGGCGCGAAGTCGTCGACGGCCTGCGCCCACGCGTCATAGCAGTGAAGCAGCGCCACGCCCGATTCGAGCTGGTCCATCGCCTCCGCTTCCCCCAGCGAGCGGGCGAGAGCCTTTTGCACGAGTGAGTACGTCAGTTCGTGGGGCCAGTCCCAGGTGCCCGGGTAGTAGTAGACCGCCAGCGCATCCATCACCGCGGCAGGCAGAGCGGGATCGGCGAGACCGACCGGTTCCAGATCGCGGCGGTTCGGCGATGCGAAGTCCCACTGTCGGCGGCAGCGCTTGAATCTCGCGCGGTCGTCGGCAGTGATCCGGTAATCCACGATGGGTGCCGATCAGTGGAAGTGTGGCCAGGGTTCGTCCAGTGGCCAACGACATCGATCTGCGGGGTCGGCCATCGACTCCAGCTCCGCGAGCAGGTCGTCGAAGAAAGCCCGCAGCCGCGCCGGATCGTCGTTGGGCCAGGTAGCCGAGAACGACATCCAGACGTCCGGGTCGGCCGCGCCGGCGAAGGAAAAAGCGGCCCGTTCGCCGTCGACGGGCAGTATTCGCCAATAGTAGGCATCGCCGCGACGCTCCAAACACACGAGGTCATCGCGACCGGGGCGTGTCGCCGCGATCGAGGCGAAAAGCTCTTCACGATTCATGTCACGTCTCGGCGCTCCACAATACCCTTGGCGCGCGTTGCGGCTTGGGGTTCAGCGCCCCATCACGCAGACCAGGCCGACCATCGACGTGCTTCGACGGTGATCACCGGTCCGTCCAACGCAATCCGTTGGTACTGAGGGTATTTACGGCGCAGCAGGTAATATCCGGTGCCCATTTCCTCGCCGCCGTAGTGCACAGCGGCTACCCCGTCCACGCGCACCCACCACAGCTGCGTCCAATCATCGTCGTAATGGTCGACGAGCAAGCACACGCGCGGGTTGGCTTCGATGTTGGCGAGGCGTCGCAGGCGCTTGGTCGTCTTCCTCTTGGCGTCCACGGCCGTGTACACGGTGTCGTCGAGCAACGCGAAGACAACCGGCACCAGGTGCGGTGCGCCGCCGGGCGAGACGGTGGCTAGTTGGGCCACCGGCGCCTGCTCGAATCTGGCTCTGGGCTCGAAGTCGGCCATCGTCACACCTCACACCTGGCGCGGGAGCAGGCCGCCGTCGAGGGTGACGACCTTGTCGGTCAGGCGACGGGAGCCGGTCACGGCTTGACCAGAATCCGGATCGGGTTGCCGTCCTGCTTCTCCAGCTTCTCGATGCCCGCCGCGATGTCGTCAAGCGGAACGATCTCGGTGATCGACCGTGACAGGTCCAGCCGGCCGCGCGACACCAACGTGGCCAGGGTCTCGATGTCGACGTTCTTATAGCCCAGGTGTCCAAGCACCTGCTTCTGGGTCAGTCCGAACATCGAGGTCGGCCCGACCGTCGGCGACTCGGCGCTCATGCCGACGGCCACGAGCCGACCGCCCACGGTCAGGCAGTCGAGCGCCTGCTCGAACGTCACCCGCAGCCCCGCGGCGTCGAACGCGACGTCGAGCCTGCGGCCGCCGGTGATCTCGGCGATCCTGTCCTTCAATCCCTCGTCGCGGGAGTCGAACGCGTAGTCCGCGCCGAGCTCGAGAGAGCGGTCCAGGACCGCCGGGTTGATGTCGACGGCGATGATCGGAACCGCACCCACCAGCCGCGCGAGCTGGACGATGTGCGTGCCGACCCCGCCGACGCCCCATACGCCGACCGATTCGCCCACGATCACTTTGCCGGTGCGTGCCACCGCGCCGAACGGCGTCGACACCGCGTCGGCCAGGATGGCGGCCTGCTCCATGGCCACGTTGTCGGGGACGCGTGTCAAGCCGGCCGCCCGCGCGACGGTGTATTCCGCCCACGCGCCGTCGTAGGCGAACGCCATCAGCCGCACCTGCAGGCAGTTCGCCAAGTCTTCCCGCCGGCAGTTCGGGCACTGCAGACACGGCCTGCCCGCGGCGACCACCACCCGGTCGCCCTCGGCCCAGCCGGTGACGCCGGGCCCCAGCTCGGCGATCGTTCCCGATGCTTCATGGCCCTGAGTGACGACCGGCGCCTGGGCCGGGAAGGTCCCATTGATCAGACTCAGGTCCGAGTGACATATGCCGCAGTAGGCCACCCGCACCAAAACCTCCCCGGGGCCTGGCTCAGGAATCGGAACATCTTCCACCACAACCGCTTTGGTATCGGCATAGAATCGCTCGGCCCGCATGGTCGGTGCCATGTCGCTCCCTTCTTCACGGCTTCGCTCCAACGTACGCCCGCGCCGGATTTCGGGCCTAGCATCTGGCTCATGGCCCATCCGCTCGTCGTCGAACAGTCACGTGCGATACCCGTCAGCGTCGAGAACGCCTTCCGCGGCACCTTGCCGATGCCCCTTCCGGCACTCTTCCGACGGTGGTACGGCCCGATCCCACCGATCAAGACCGTCCAGAATCAGACCGGCGAGTGGGGCACCGTCGGGCAGACCCGCACTGTGGTGCTGACCGGTGGGGGAAGCATGCGCGAAGAACTCACCCGCGTGGATGCCCCGCATTCGTTCGGTTACGTCCTGTCGGACCTCACCGGTCCGATGTCACCGCTTCTCAGCCGCGTCGACGGGGAATGGCTGTTCTCCCCGGCCGGCACCGGTACCACGGTCACCTGGCGGTGGGCCATCCATCCGCGATCCCCGCTTGCCGCGCCGGCCCTTCCCGTATTCGGCCGGTTGTGGCGCGGCTATGCCCGCCGGGCGCTGCAAGACTTGTCCGGCGAACTGGTCTCCTGACCATTGGGTCTGCTTTTCGGCGCCGGCGCCGGCGAGTACCCGTCTTCGCATATCGCGCCACATTTGCCGCAAGCAGCGGGTACTCGCAGAAAGCTGGTTGAACGGCTCACCGCGACCGTTGCCAGATCACCGCGGTCAAACTTACGTTGTTGTCCGATTTCACCCGGAACGAGGGCCCGAGCCCTCTGCGGCGTAATACTTGAAGCCGGGTGTTCCGAACACTGAAGTGACGGATACGCAAACCGCGTGAGCTACCAAGAATCCGTCGGGAGTTGCCGAATGGACGGACGACAATGAACATTCCTGTGCTGGATATCAGACGCGGAAGCGCTTTCCGCCTCGACTGGAGCCTTCGCTGGTGGGATCGTGATACCGCGTGCACTCTCGTGGTTTCACAGCCGGCGACCGATCCGGATCTCTGGGACGAATACCTCGAAGGCGCAAAGCGCAGCTATCGGAAGCATGGGGTGGAATGCGCCCTCGACGTCGACGCGGTCCGGTGTGGCGGCGACACAGCCTTGTTCTGGGCTGCAATCGACGAGACCGGGCAGGTGGTGGCGGGTGTGCGGGCGAAGGGGCCGCTGTGCTGCGCGGAGGATTCACATGCTCTGCTCGAATGGTCGGGTCGGCCCGGCGAGCGCGCGGTTCGCAAGATGATCACCGACCGCCTGCCGTTCGGCGTGATCGAAATGAAATCGGCGTGGATCGACGATCGTGCCGATCGGAGTCGTCAGCTCGCCAAGGTGATCGCGCGCAGCGGCTTTCATGCG
The DNA here is from genome assembly GCF_035314905.1 of Mycobacterium sp. Lineage (GTDB taxonomy): Bacteria > Actinomycetota > Actinomycetes > Mycobacteriales > Mycobacteriaceae > Mycobacterium. The sequence continues at coordinate 20,739 of NZ_DATFYW010000108.1, read as the reverse complement.
ATGCCTTTGTTGGACAATCAGTTCTGCATGGCAACAGGGGCGACGCAGGTGCTTGATCGGTGGCGCTCCTCGGGAGGTGTGCTGGCCACTGCGATTCCCGCAACGCCATATCCCGACGAGCGCTACCGCACGAGGATGATGTGGTGGGACCGGCGAACATTCGTCAAACATGCCGACCCGGACCAGGTTTCGAAGATCCTTGTCGAGATCGCTGAAGTGGGCCGGCGCTTCCGTCAGGCTGGTGTGGTGAGCCCGGCGCACAGGGGGGTGTTGTGAGTTCGGAGATCCAAGGCGCGGACCGTTGCATCGCAACGATTCTGGATCCCGACGATCCCGACGATCGGCACATGCTTGAGCGGTTGCGGGCGGACCCGCGCATCGAGATCATCGACCGATGGCCTGAGCAGTTGTCGGGTTTGCGGCAGTTGCGCCCTTCATCGGGCGCACAGGTGCTCGGGGAGAACAGGCGGTGGGTCTACTATCCGTGGCGTCGAGTCGTTGTGAGTCTTCTGGGTCCACACGCGTTCCGCGTCGCACGGCTGGACCGCAACAGACACCTGATCACCGCCGGGGAACAGGAGCGGCTCGGTGCACTCCGGATCGGCGTCGTCGGCCTCAGCTCCGGACATGCGATCGCGTATGCGCTTGCTACCCAAGGCTTGTGCGGCGAATTGCGGTTGGCTGACTTCGATGATCTCGAGCTCTCCAACCTCAACCGCGTTCCTGCTAGCGTGTTGAATGTCGGCCAGAACAAGGCCGTGGTGGCGGCGCGAAGGATCGCCGAGCTCGATCCCTATCTGCCGATGGAGGTTTTGACGTGCGGCCTCACCGCCGAAAATCTCGACCAGTTCCTTGACGGATTGAACGTCGTCATCGAAGAGTGCGACTCCCTGGACATGAAGATCCTCGTTCGCGAAGCCGCCCGTGACCGGCGACTGCCTCTGCTCATGGCAACCAGCGACCGCGGTCTCGTCGATGTCGAGCGATACGACCTCGAGCCGCAGCGACCCCTCTTCCACGGCCTGTTGGGCGATATCGATGCCGCGGGGCTTGCCGGCTTGACCGACCGGGACAAGATTCCCCATGTTCTCCGGATCCTCGACGGTTCCGAGTTGTCACCGCGCGGGGCGGCGTCGCTGATCGAAGTGGGGCACACACTGTCGACCTGGCCGCAGTTGGCTGGCGACATCGCGGTCGGGGTGGCCGCGATCACCGAAGCCGTCCGCAGAATCGGCTTGGGCGAGCACCTCCCATCGGGCCGGGCCCGCATCGATGTCGCGGGCGCGCTCTCCGGTGCCGAACAGCCCCCGATGACTGGTGGCGATGTCGCCGCAACCGTCGCGCGCGCCGACGTCGTGGAGTCAACGGATCCACTCGAGGCCATCGCCGCGGCTGCTATCCGGGCGCCCTCCGGGGGCAACGCCCAGCCGTGGCGTGTCGATGTGGCGCGCGACAACGTGACGATCAGGTTGGCGCCCGAATACACCTCGACGATCGACGTCGGCTTGCGTGCCAGCGCGGTGGCGGTCGGCGCGGCCGCCTTCAACGCGCGCGTCGCCGCGGCAGCTCATGGAGTACTCGGAACGGTTCACTTCGACGAACACGACAACGACTCGCCGTTGTGCGCGGTCCTGCGGCTCGGCCACAGTGACAATCCGGAGCTCGCCCGGCTGTACAAACCGATGCTGCTGCGGGAAACGAACCGCCGACACGGCGTGCCTGCGGCACTCGACAGCGAGACCACCGGATCGCTGCAGTCCGCGGCGCGTCGCGAGGGCGGCCGCGTGCATCTGCTGACCGAACGCGGGGACATCAAGGAAGCGGCGGAGATTCTGGCCGTTGCAGAGCGGATCCGGTATCTGACGCCCAGACTGCATGCGGAGATGGAGTCCGAGCTTCGGTGGCCCGACGACGAACCTGCGGACTCGGGTATCGACATCCGCAGCCTCGGATTCGACCAGGGCGAACTGCTCATACTCGAAATTCTGCGGCGTCCGGAGGTCATGGCCGAGCTCGCGGAATGGGATGCGGGCGACGCGCTCGTCGCCGACAACCGCGCCCGCGTTTCAGCAAGCACCGCGCTGGCTGTCGTGTCCGTTCACGGCAACACGTTGACCGATTACGCGCGTGGCGGATCGGCGGTTGAAGCGGTGTGGATCAGCGCCCAGCTGCACGGACTGACCGTTCAACCCATTGCGCCTGTGTTTCTCTACGCACATGGGCGCGACGACCTCCTCCAGGTCGCGCCGGGCTTCGCCGAATCCTTGGAAGACCTCCGGTCGTCGCTGCGGCAATTGGCCGGCACCCGGCCGGACGAACAGCAAGTGCTGTTGCTGAGGCTCTTCGACGCACCTCGGACGACAATGCGAAGCAGGCGCGACCGGCGACGCATCCACTTGCGCTTCAATCGGTAGATGGGAGGAAACGTGCCGCGCAGCCTCGATCTGGTCGTCACCGCCGTTGCCACCCGGCTCATGGCGGCGAACGCAGCCACCTCGGTCGAGGTGACTCAGTGGGTGTTGGCCGACCTGGTCCGATATTTCGACGTCGATGTCAGTTTCCTGCGCTACAACGAACACAAGATTCGCGCCTCGAGGTTGATTGCGGAGTGGCCGCCGCGGCCCGACATACCGGATCCGGATCCGCTCGCCCTGGTCTATTTCGCGGATGCCGATCCCGTGTTCGCAGAGTCCGAGCACGGTAAGAAGCCGATGGTGTTTCGCCCCGAACCTGCCACCGATGACTACCAGCGCCGGATCGAGGAGGGCCGCCACATTCCCGCCACGTCGATGGCCGCGGCGCCGCTGGTGTCCGGGGACGTCACCACCGGGGTACTCGGATTCGTCAAATTCGGGGACAGGGAATGGAGTCCCGAGGAACTCAACGCGCTCGAGGCGATCGCGTCGCTGTTTGCTCAGGTCCAGGCTCGCATCGTCGCCGAAGACCAGCTTCGCGACCTGGCCGAGCACGACGACCTGACCGGGCTCCATAATCGGCGCGCGCTGATTGCACACCTTTCCCGAAGGCTCGCGCCGGGACAGCCCGGGCCGGTGTCGGCCCTGTTCCTGGATCTGGACCGGTTGAAGGCCATCAATGACTATCTGGGCCATACCGCCGGAGACTGGTTCATCCGGGTATTCGCCGAACGGCTCCGCGAGTGCGCCGAAGCCTCCGGCATGATTGCGCGGCTTGGCGGGGACGAGTTCGTCGTCGTCCCGGCGGAACCGATGGACGCCGAGACCGCCGAGTCGCTGGCACAACGGCTTCAGGCGAAACTGCGCGAGCGCGTGGCGATCGGGGGTGAGATGCTCACCCGCACCGTCAGCATCGGCGTCGCGTTGGGTGTGCCCGGGCGCGACGACACATCTGATCTGCTCCGCCGGGCTGATCAGGCGGTCCTCACCGCAAAGAATGCGGGCGGAAACAAAATCTCCGTCTTCTCCCAGGACATTTCGCTCAAGAGGGAGTTCCGCAACGACATCGAGCTACACCTGCAGGGCGTCATCGAGAGTGGTTCACTGGTATTGCATTACCTGCCGGAGGTCGACATGCGCTCCGGCGAGATTCTGGCCTCGGAAGCGTTGGTCCGCTGGCAACACCCTACGCGGGGGCTGTTGTCACCGGATTCGTTCATCGGTGTCGCGGAATCGATCAACCTCGCCGGCGAGCTGGGCCGATGGGTTATGCGCACCGCTTGCGCCGAATTCGGGCGATGGCGCTCGCGCGGCGTTGGCCAGAACGCGGTGTTGCGACTGAATGTCTCGCCGGTTCAGCTGGTCAGCGAAGGCTTTGTCGCGCAGGTCGCCGATGCCCTGACCGATTTCGGCCTGGAAGGCTCGTCAGTGTGCTTGGAGATCACCGAAAGCGTTGTGGTGCAAGACATCGATACGACACGAATCACCCTTGCCGGTCTCAAGGAAGTCGGCGTCCAAATCGCCATTGACGACTTCGGCACCGGCTACAGCGTTCTGTCGCATCTCAAATCCCTTCCCGTGGACACGCTGAAGATCGATAAGAGCTTCGTGCGCGAACTGGGCACGAACGCAGGCGATCTCGCGATCGTTCGCGCGATCATCGCGCTGGCGGAAGCATTCGGCCTGGAGCTGGTGGCCGAGGGTGTGGAAACGGAGGCCGCCGCGATGACCTTGCTGGAGCACAGCTGCTATCGGGCGCAGGGGTATCTCCTGTCGCGGCCCGTCACGGCGGACGTGATGGAATCGCTGTTCGCCAAGGGAAAGCTGCAGGTGCCGTTCTCGGTGGCGCGGCTCGCGGCTAGGCGGAGTTGAATGCGTCGATGACGGCGCGCGGGATGCGGCCTCGGTCCGACACCGGATGCCCGTTGCGGCGCGCCCACTCCCGGATCACGGCGCTACCCTCGGTTTCGCGTGACAAGCCGGACCTCGGTGACCGGCGCTGCCGCCCGGCTACTCGACGACCGGCGTGAATCCACCCCTTCAGGTCACCGCGCAACTTCTCGGCGTGCTGCGCGGTGAGGTCGATTTCGTAACTCACGTCGTCGAGGGAAAAGCGCACGGTCTCGTCCGCCTGTGATTTCCCGTCAAGGTCGTCGACCAACGCGACGGTCACTTTCTTCACCATGGTCGCTGCGATTCCTTCCTGAACCTCACAGGCTGCCGTCGTGGAGTGGGCCCGGTGAGATGCTGTGACACCTGGCCCGTGAGTTGAGCGGGTGTGAACGAAGCTGGCGAGGCTGCACGGGTCCCGTGGCTGTCCAGGCCGCCAGCCTGCTGCCGGCTCGCTCGCGCGCGAGTAGTTCCACTCGCCCGAACCGGCTGGCGGTCTTGCTCACCACGCCGACCCGCACCGCGGTCTCGTCCGGTAACCGATCCGCGACGGCGCGGCTCCCGCCGGTGGCCACGACCACACCGCGGCGGGCCGAAATGGCGCAGGCTCCGTCGGGCGTCATCACGACCGCGCCCACCACCATGCCGTCATCGAAGACCAGGCGCTCGAGGCTGCTGTCCTCTCGGAAATCGATACCCCGGCTACGCGCCTCCGCAGACAACCAATGGTCCAGGGACCATCCGTCGCCGAAGACGCCGGGTTCGACGGAGCCCACCACCGCCGCCTCGAGTTTTTCGCCGCTCGTCGAGCGCATGGTGGTCATGTTGCGGCCGGTCACGTGACTGTAGAGGACGGCGTGCGATGCGGTGACGCAATCAGCGGCCCAGTTCCCCAGGCGCGCGCCGACAAACGGCTCGATCATCGCGCGGCGACGGTTGCAGCCAAGGCTCGGGGGCACCGGATCGGTGACGAACCGTACAGGCAGGTCGGGTCCTGCCATGTCGGGCATCTCCGTGCCCGCTACTTCGATGACGGCGTCCAGGTACGCATTCGTCTCGCTGTCCGCCATTTCAATGCCGAGGCGCCGATGGGACCTCTGGTCACGGGGCGCCGACTGCGCCGCAAACACCGTCTGACCGCCGTCGACCGCGACTATCGCGGCCGCCAGCGCCCCGGCGCCCGACCCGACCGAGACAAGATCGACCTCGTGATCCCATTGCATGGTTGCTGACTCCCAACATTTTTCGAGGAGCGTGAGAACTGACTTGATTCCATACAGCGCGCCCTGCGCCCTGGCCGAGAGCGCACCTCGCTTCACGTTTTGTTTGGTGAAGTATCGAGCGCATGGCCCCGCTTTGCCCTATCGCGAGCGACAAACCAAAGGCCTGCATGGGGCGGTACTTTACATACCTTTCGGACGGAATGCACCGAATCGGGTGACTTGAAGTATTACCGCGTGGTTACCGCTGCGGAGCGACTTGACGGGCGCCGGACGGGGGAGAACGCCTGTGTTCAACCCTCAGCCCGCCCGGGCGGCGCCGACCGATTCGGGCGCGTGGCCGCAGATACCCCCTCGACCCTGCCCGAAGCCTGGCAGAATTGGGCGGCGAAGCGTCCTTCGGCGAACGGCGTTACCCGCCCGAAGCGTGTACCCAGATTCCGAGGTCCCAGCGTGACCGGCACCAGCGACACATCGGCAGACTCCACGCAGCAACAAATTCTGCGCGCGGCCTGCCATCAGTTCGCCCACCGGTCATACGGCCAAGTCAGCCTCGATGACATCCTGGCCGACGCCAGGGTGACCAAGGGCGCGATGTATTTCCACTTCCGGTCCAAGCACTCGTTGGCGCTGGCAATCATCGAGCTTCAAACCCAGGTGACGCGCTCGGCGGTGAACGACTTGTTGGCCCGGAAGCTTTCGGGCCTGGAATCGCTGGTCGATATTTCCTATCTGATTGCCGTGCAGGATGTCAGCCAGGACCTGTCGCGAGCGGGGTTGCATCTGCTCGAGTCCATCGGCCACACCGACGGGTTACGGGCCAACTTGCTGCGTGACTGGATCAAGGCGTTTGCGGTGGTCGTCCAGCGCGCCATCGCCGACGGCGACGTGATGGAAAGGTGCGACCCCGTGGACGTCAGCCAGATGCTGGTTGCGTTGTACGCGGGAATCCGCCAAATCGGCAACCTGGACGATCCCGACGAGTATCTCGACGACCTGGAGAAGTCCTGGCTGCTGACGCTGCCGGGCTTTGCGGCTCCGGAGCGCATCGGCTATCTGACGAAGTTCATCAAGCGTCGCACCGTGCTTGCGAAGGCTAAGGCCGGGACCGCCGGCGCCGCTGTTACTGTGAACCACGCCTGACGACGCCCACGCTGCCGCAGCGCGTCAGCCGAGAACCGGAGGTGCGTTAGCGATGGTGCGCCAAGCCCGGTCGGAGGCCACCAGGCACAAGATCATCAACGCGGCGGTCGAGCTGTTCAGCGACGTCGGTTACTCCGAAACCGGATTGGGCGAGATCATCGAACGCGCGCAGATGACCAAGGGCGCGCTCTACTACCACTTCGATTCCAAGGAAAGTCTGGCCGCCGCGATCATCGAGGATGGCGGTGCGGCGGTGCTCGATGCGTTCGGCGAAATCGACCACTCTGCCGCACCGGCATTGGAGACGATGATTCACGGGAGCTTCGTCGTCGCTGAGCTCATGTTGGCCGATAGCGCCGCCGGGACAGCCATGCAACTCGGCCGCGCTTTGGCTGGCTTCAATCACGCGGCCAACCGTGCGTATGACGGTTGGTCGAGCGTCATGGCGGCCACGGCTCGGCGCGCGAAAGCCGAGGGCGACCTTCGCGGGGACCTCGACGCGGACGCCGTCGCAGAGTGCGTGACGAGCGCGATATTAGGGGCCGAGCTGCTGTCCACGGCGGCATCGGATGGTGACGACCTGATGAGGCGGCTGACCACAGCATGGGAGATTCTGCTTCCCGCCATCGCCGCCGACAGCGGGTTGCCGTACTTCCGCGAGTTCCTGCACCGCGAGTCGCTACGTTATCTGCAACCCACGCTGACCATCGAGTAGTGCCGCCTAGAGCTCGTCAACCCACAGTTGCTCGGTCAAATCCTGGAACGTCGCCAGCGCGACCGGGTCGTCGCCACGCAGCAGTGCGGACTTGCTCATCTTGGCCCGCACGGTCGAGCCGTCCATGTGCAGCAATTCGACGATGAGGTCGGCGTGGGCGCGCACGGCCGATACCGCCGATTCGTCGAGCGGCAGGGTCTGAAAAATCTGCTCGAACTTCAGGCAGACTACTGTTTCTTGGTCGTAGCCCAGCATCTCAGCAAATGCAAGATTCGCGAAGAGGATCGTGCCGTCGTGCGCGATCGCCACGACCGGAACCGGTATGCGCTCGAGAACCACGAGCGCAGGCAACTCCTGCAGAACAGTCATCGGCGATTGGCCCGCCTGCCGGTCTCGTCGCCGCTCCACGTTGACATTATTGCGGCTTCTTTTGACAGCCGCCATCACATTCGGCAACATTCGATCCCCGCCACTACGGCGGCCCCTGTCGCCCGCACCCCGCCGCAGCAACGGCCAACGTTGTGTTAGCAACCGCACAGAAGGGGGCAGAATAGCGCCCTTACCTCCACATTTTAACGGACCGGGGCAGGTCAGCAATTTTGTTCGGTAAATCAGATTTAATTCCACCAATTTCGGCGCGAGACGCGCGGCGCACCTCGGCCTGGCAGGGCAATCCCTGCCGGCCGGTTGGCTCCTGCGGTCCGGTTCCCGCGCTGTCGACCCGCGCGCGGCGTGGGCCTCGGGCACCGTGCGCTCGAAGTCGTCATCGCTAATAGTCACTGGTCGGGGTTTGTCGCGATCAGGTCGATGTGCCGTAGATGTCGAGGAGCTGAAACCTGGTCGCGTCGAGCCGCTGCCCGAGAACCGACGTCACACGCTTGAGCAGCTCGTATCCGAGCTCGTGATCCCCTTCGCATTTGTCGCGCAGGCACTTGCCGTCCAGCACAACCGCTCGGGTCGTCTCCGCCGCACGGGCGTCGAACCGCCAGTTGTACGGGGGTATGAGCCACGACCATCCCAGAATGTCGCCGCCCCGCAGCGTCTGAATGGTCAGGCTGCCGCGGCCGGGAGCGGAGACCTCGAGTGAGACCTTCCCTTCGCGAATCAGATAGAAGTGGTTCGCTTCCTCGCCTTCGCGAAATATGAGCTCACCGGCGTTGAAGCGCAGGTTTGAGGCGCACCCGACTGCCAGTGCGAGATAGCGCGGGTCCAACCCTGCGAAGAATGGATGCTTGGCCAGAACGCCTTCGAGCGTCCTCATCGGATGGCCCCTTCCGTTCCCGTCTCGTGTCGTGTTGTCAGGCTTTCCAGTAGTGCCCGCTTGGGCAGACAACCGTCGCCACTGGACCGGCCCACGAGATGACGCCAAATCCACGGCAACAGGAAGCACTGCGTCCACCGTAGCTGCGCGTACGCCCGCGACCCGAACGACGGCTGGCCGGCGCCGGGGCTGGCGTGCGCCCAGTCGTGGTTGCTGAACGGCAGACCGAGAGCTTCGGCAGCCGCGGATGCGAAGAGGACATGACCCTTGGTCGAGCCGTGCATGCGGTCGGCGCTCCACGTGTCCGGCTCCTTCATCGATGCCGCGCTGTAGAGGTCGACGAGCCTGAACCCATGGCGGTCGCAGGCGGTCCGGATCACTCGGTTGATGCGCAGTATTCGCGGCGCGAACAGCCCGCCCACCGGCAAGATGTCTGCGACGTCGGGAAAAGTGGTGGTGACCACGGTTGCGCCGGATTGGGCGAGTCGCGCGTAGATGCCTTCGAGATCGGCCAGAGTACGGTTGAAAGATCGTCCGGGGCGTGTGACGTCGTTCATGCCCACACAGACGGTGACCAGATCCGGCTGCAGCGACAACGCGCGCGGCAGTTGGTCGGTGAGCACGTCGCCCACCCTTCTGCCGCGAACCGCCAGGTTGGCGTACTTCAGCCCGGGGTAGTGCGAGTCGATCAGGGCAGCGAGCCGGTCAGCGAACCCGACAAGCCCGACGCCGTCGTCACCGTCCCACAGCCCTTCGGTCTGGCTGTCACCGATCGCAACGTATCGCGAGTATCCGATGTCAGACATGATCGGACTCTAGACATGGAGCCGGGCGCTCAGCCGTGCGCATCGCTCAGCAGCGCTGCTAGCAGCGGGATCTGTTGTGCATCGACCTCGGGCGCTGGGAGGACGGCTCCCACTATCGCGGCGCCGTCGAATGTGTTCGTCAGGGTCGCCGCCAGGGCGGCGAGGGTTTTCTCCGGCATGTTCTCGGCGCCGGGCAACGCACGTGCAGCGTCGTAGATCTTCGCGCTGTATTCGGTGAGGACCCGTTGCAGTGTGGTCCTGAGCTTTTCGTCGGTGCGGGCGGCGATCATCAGTTCGTACATCACGGCGTTCGTGGAGTTGCGCGTGGTGTCGCGCAGGATCGTCAGGATCTCCTCGAGCGCCGGCCTGTCGGCCGGTATCTCTGCTACGCGTTTCGTGAATTCATTGAGCTGACGGCGCAGCACTTCGTGTGCCGTGGCCGCCATGAAATCGCCCATGGTGTCGAAGTGCCGAAACAATGCGCCAACCGAGACCTGCGCGCGCTTGGTGATCACGGCAGCCGACGCACGGGCATAGCCCACCTCGACGATTGTGGCGATGCTGGCGTCGAGCAGGCGTGCGACCGTTTCGTCCCGGCGTTGTTGCTGCGTTCTGGCCATCTCAGACGCCGGCACCGGTGCAGCGCCGCTCACCGGCCCGCAGGAACCGACCCGACTTCGCCGACGTTGCATAGCCCTCGCGGAATTGGCCGTTGCGGTAGACCACGGTGCCGTTGACGCCGGTCGCGACCACCGCCACGTCATTGCGATTGACCATTCGACTCAAGCCGCCGTAGAAGGGCACCTCTTCCTCGTGGTAGCTGTCCACCGATTCGTCGAGACCAGCGGGATCGATCACGACGAAGTCGGCACGATCGCCCTTGCGCAACGTGCCGGCGTCGAGACCGAACCAGTCCGCCACCTCGGCGGTCAGACGGTAGACCGCTCGCTGGATGGTGAGGAACGGATCTCCAGCGCGCTCGGCGTCCAGCGTGCGCTTGAGCAGGCGCAGCGAGAAGTTGTAGAAGGCCATGTTGCGCAGGTGCGCGCCGGCGTCGGAGAAGCCCATGTGGATCGTCGGCTCGGCGGCCAGCTTGTTCAGCTGCGTGGGCCGGTGGTTGGCGACGGTGGTCGTCCAGCGGACGTTGCGTTCGCCGTTGTCGACGAGCACGTCGAGGAACGCGTCGAGCGGGTGCAGCCCGCGCCCGTCGGCGATCTCGCCGAAGCTCTTGCCAATCAAGCTTTTGTCGGGACAGTCGACGATCACTGCGTCATGAAAGTCCCGGTGCCACAATGTCGGTCCGAGCTTGATGCGGTCGAACTCGCGGCGGAACCGGCGCCGGTATCCGGTGTCGGCCAGCAACGTGTTGCGCTCCAGTTGATCCCGCAGGTGTAGGGCGGCGGTCCCCGCGCCGAATTCCTCGAAGACGGGCAGATCGATTCCGTCGGAATACAACTCGAACGGCACCGGCAGATGCTGGAACCGGACGCTCGCGCCCAGTAAGGCGTTGAGCAGGCGGGTGCCGGGCCCGAACACCCGCGCCGCGGCCGGGTTCGACTTAGCGTCCGCCGACACCAGCAGGCTCATCCGCAAGTCCTTGCGGCGCCCGAGCATCCGGCTGCTCGAGAGGAAGAAGAGCAGCGCCGACACCGGATTGTTGACATCTGGCGCGCTCTGCAGGATGCGGCCCCGCTTGCGCAGCACCTTGATCAGCCTGCGCCGCTCGCGCCATGTCGCGAATGTGGAGGGCAGCGCACGTGACCGGTACCGGTCGCCGTCGAGTTTGTCGATCGCCGCATCCATCCCCGACATGCCGAGAAGTCCGGCCTCGAGCGCGTCGTCGAGCATCTCGGCCATGCGGTCGAGTTCGGCGTCGGTCGGCCTGACGGTGTCGTCGGTGGCGCGGTCCAGTCCCAGTACCGAGGTCCGCAGGTCCGAATGGCCAAGCAGCGAGCCGACGTTCGGCCCGAGCGGCAGGTCGTCGAGCGCCTTGACATACTCCGCAGGAGTCGACCACGTCTTCTTGGCGTCCAACGCTTCCTTTACGTACTTCCGGGGAACGGCCTCGACACGGCTGAAAAGGTCGGCGGCGTCCTCGGAGTCGGCATAGATGGCCGACAGCGAGCAGTTGCCCAGCAGCACCGTGGTCACGCCATGGCGCACCGACTCACGCAACCCGGGATCGAGGAGTACCTCGGCGTCGTAGTGCGTATGGACATCGATGAAGCCCGGCACGACCCACTTACCCGTGGCGTCGATCACGTCGGGGCAGCCGGTCGCGTCGAGCGGCTCGACGGACACCGCACACACAACACCGCCGCGAATCCCCAGTGTGCGAAGCTGCGGGGCGGTGCCGGTTCCGTCGAACCACAACCCGTTGCGAATGATCACGTCATACATGGCGCTTCAAATCCTTCCGTCCCGGGCACCCTAACAAAGATAGTGAGTACTCGCAATCTATCTTCACCGAGACCGCACGCCAGGGCCGCGTGCACCCGCTGCGGCAGCGACCCGCCGTGCGCCAGCCAGTCATCGAGCGCGATCCGGACGGAGGCCATTGCCAGCGCGCCGAGTAACCGTGGTCGGGGATCATCGGACTGCAGGTCGGTGAACCGCGGCGGCGAGCAGATCTGCGATGGCCGCCTCGTAGCGAACGTAGATCTGCAGGGTCCACGCGTTCAGCGCGGGCGAGGAGCGCGTCCCAATTGAGATCATGTCTCACATGGAGTCGGATTACACCGTGACACCCACCGTCGGCCACGGGACGGCCCCCCTGGCACAGGAAGCCTGGACGCAGGTCCAGCGGATGCTTTCCGACGTCACCCGCATCGTCTGTGAGGACGCCGAGAGGGAGTCGGAGCTGCTCGAGGGGCTGCGGGTCGTCGCCAGGGTGTCTTCTCTGTGCGCGCAGCTGTCCGTGGAGGCCGATCCGGACCTGCCGCGGTTTTTCGACATGTGTTCACCCACCCGCATGGTCGGTGGCCCGAACCCGGACGGAAACTACTACCTGGCGATGATCCGCGGCGACCGCCGCTACCGGGTGACCGGCACCCGTGGCACGGCGGCATACCTGGGCCTGCAGGTCCTGGCCGCAACGGGGCTCACGCCCCGCCGGATGGCCGCATATGTCAGCGACACCGACCTGCGACTGCGCGACGGGAAATTCGCGTTGGTGCTCTCGGCAGAGGAGCCGGCACCTGACGAGCTCGACGGAGCGCAGTGGGTCGCCGTGCCCGGCGACGCGTCGTCGATCGTGGTCCGCGAGTACATCGGCGACCCCACCGCCGAGCAACCTGCCACGCTGGGCATCGAGGTGCTCGACGCTCCCCCGCCGGGCCCGGTCACCGACGCCGAACTGGCCGGGCAGTTCACCGCGATGGCGTGGACCCTCTACAAGCTTGTCACTCTGCACCGCACCATCCGGCCCGAACTGCTGACCACGCCCAACACGCTGCTGACCGCGGAGGCCGCCGCGTTGGGCGCAGCCGACACCACACCCGACAACTTGTACATGATCGGGACGTTCCGCCTCGATCCCAATCAGGCACTGGTGCTCGAATTCACCCCGCCCGACACCCGCTATTGGAACGTGACCCTGGAGAACATTTGGCACGAGTGTCTCGAACCGAGTCGCAGGCACAGCTCGGCGACCAACCGAAACGTCTCTGCTGAGCCTGACGGAAGGGTTCGAATCGCCATCTCCGCCAGGGACTTCGGATTCGGGCACTGGCTCGACACCGGCGGTCGTCACCGCGGGTTCGTTGTCATCCGCTGGCTGGACAATCCCGCGGCCCCCGACGTCGCGGTGTCGGTCCGCGAAGGAGAAACACGATGATGCTCAGCGAGCGCTTCGATCCCGACCGCCTTGTCGAGAAGGCGTGCGAGGCCGCCGACAGCGATGACTTCGGCGGCGACGATGGCTGGCGCGACGGGTTGGCCCGCCTCACCGACGGGCTCGTGGGTGAGGCGCGCTTGTCCCCGCTGGGCGTCGAGATCGCCGACGCCGACATCATGCGGGCCTTGATCAATCGGCTGCACATCGTGGCATGGCGGGCCGCCCACCCGGACGTGGCCGCCGAGCAGATCGACCAACCGATATTCATCGTCGGGCAGCCCCGCACCGGCACCACGATCCTCTACGATTTGCTGGCCCAGGATCGCCAGCTGCGTCCGCCGCTGACCTGGGAGGTCGATGCGCCACATCCGCCACCTCGTGTGGAGAGCTATCACGATGATCCGCGGATCGCCCAGACGCAGGCCGGCATCGAGTTGTCGGAGCAGATCGTTCCGGGCTTCCTTGCTTTCCACCCGATGGGTGCGCTGGTCGGCCAGGAGTGTGTGCGGATCTTCGCCGGCCAGTTCTGCAGCATGATCTTCTCGGTTCAGTACCGGCTTCCGACGTACTACCGCTGGCTGCTCCACGAGGCCGACCACGCCGCGGCCTACCGTTTCCATCGGGTCTTCCTGCAGCACCTGCAGTCCGGGGTGCCCGGGCAGTGGCTGCTCAAGTCGCCCGCCCATCTTTGGCAGCTCGACACCCTGGCCCGGGAGTATCCGGATGCCGTCATCATCCAGACCCACCGCGATCCGCTCAAGGTGATCTCGTCGATCAGCGCGCTGACCAACCACCTGCGCAGGATGGGCTCCGATGAGACGACGGTCGCCGAGTGCGCGGCGCAGTCGTATGAAGAGGTCGTCCACGGGCTGCACAAGGAGATGGCGCTGCGCGACAGCGGCGCGCTGTCGGCCGACCGGATCACCGATGTTCGCTACAGCGACTTCGTTCGCGACCCGTACACGACGATCAAGGCGATCTATGAGCGGCTCGGGCGCGAACTGCGTCCAGAGACCGAGCAGAGGATGCGTGACTTCTTGGCCGCCCATCCCGGCGACGGCGGAGGCAGCCGCTACACGTGGGCCGACACCGGGCTGGACGCCGACGAGGTCCGCGAGCGGGTGCGCGGTTATCAGGACCGTTACGCGGTCCCTACCGAGGTTCTCAAGTAGCCGCCCGCTGAATCGTCCTCACGTCGGGTCGTCGGCCTGCCACGGGACGGTTGCCGACACCCAGTGGGAGATCGGCTCAGCCTGATCGTTGCGATGGAGGTGTCGCGGCGGCTGCGCGAATGTTGCGTAGGGGCGAGCGCGGATGACAACTCGGTCCTCCTCCGCCGCCATCGCCTCGACGTAGGGGCGGGCTTCTTCTCCGGGCTGCTGGCCCGACATCCGCCCGGCCACCGCCTAGGCGAAGGGCCAGCGCTCTGTCGCGGTCGGTGGGAGCCGTGAATGGCTCCGGTGCGAGTGGAAGCAACCTCGTTTCAGTGCTGGTGCTGCGTCGGCTTGGCGGCGCTGTCGACGGTCTTCGCGAGCTTGACGAGATCCGGCCCGACCTTCGCTGTCGAACCGTTGCATGTGCGCAAGACGCTCAACTTCGGGCCGGGTGTCGGCAGCGACGCCGGCCGGGTGGCGGTTGGCGCGTAGCTGGGCGACTCGGCCGGCGTTAACGGAGTCAACGGGACGGACTCGAGGTCGGCTGCGCCGTCATGCGCCGACTGGTTGAAGGTGATTGCCGTGGGCCCGCCCCAGCCCGGTATCGGCCAGAACTGTTCCGGGGTGTCCAGGGATTCGTAGTCGCAGCTGCCGGCGGACGGGCAGGGGCCGAACGGGACGAGGTAATACTGCTCCATGTGAGCCAGGTAAACGGGTAGAGCGCCGGGATCCGGCTCGCCCGTGCCGCCCATGATCAGCACTGTCGACGCGGCCCTGGTAGTCGGGGGGTGACGAGTGTGACGCACCCCAGCAGCGCCATCGCAGCGGTGACTACCAGCCACAACCGTTTTTTCATGGGCGTTATCTCCTGGCTCTAACGGGGGATTATGTACCTCCGCCAGCCACGCGATGACGGTTTGCTTCTTGTAGATGCGCCTACTGTGAAACCACGGCGAAATTTCGCGCCCGGGCGATTTCGCAGTACCTTCACGCTCGGCGCCACCGGTCGTGATTTTTCGACGTCGCTGCTAGATTCCGACGCCGGACCTTCATCGATGAAAGGGGCCCGCCATGGTGAACTCCAGCGGACTGTTGCTCAATCCCGACACCTATGACCCGGTGCAGTTCGACCCCGAGACGAGGCGCCAACTCCGGGCGGTGATCGACTGGTTCGAGGGGCGTGGCAAGGCGAAGCTGCTACAGGACGATCTCGACGGGGCATGGGTGTCGGACTTCCTTGATTTCATCAAGCGGGAGCGAATCTTCGCCACCTTCCTCACGCCATCGGATTATGGCGACGGCGACCCGAACAAGCGTTGGGATACCACGCGAAACGCCGCGCTGAGCGAGATCCTCGGGTTCTACGGGCTGGCGTATTGGTACGCCGAGCAGGTCACGATCCTCGGCCTTGGGCCGATCTGGCAGAGCGACAACATCAAAGCCAAGGAGCGCGCGGCCGGGCAACTGGAGGCAGGCGACGTGATGGCGTTCGGGCTCTCCGAACGCGAGCACGGCGCGGACATCTACAACACCGACATGCTCCTGACGCCCACGGACGAGGAGGGCATCGTTTTCCGCGCGTCGGGCGAGAAGTACTACATCGGCAACGGCAACGTGGCAGGCATGGTTTCGGTGTTCTCGCGCCGTAAGGACGTGGAGGGCGCCGACGGTTATGTGTGGTTTGTCGCCGACAGCGGTCACGAGAATTACGAGCTGATCGACAACGTCGTGCACGGCCAGATGTATGTGAGCAACTTCCGGCTCAACGATTACCCGGTGCACGAGGAGGACATCCTGTGCACCGGGCCGGACGCGTTCTCGGTCGCGCTCAACACCGTCAATGTCGGCAAGTTCAATCTGTGCAGCGGCTCGATCGGGATGTGCGAGCATGCGTTCTACGAGGCGATCGCGCACGCGAACAACCGCATTCTCTACGGCAACCCGGTCACCGATTTCCCGCACGTGCGCGCGAGTTTCGTCGAGGCGTACACCCGCCTGGTCGCGATGAAACTGTTCAGCGACCGGGCGATCGACTACTTCCGCAGCGCGAGCCGAGACGACCGTCGGTACCTGCTGTTCAATCCGGTGACGAAGTCCAAGGTCACCTCCGAAGGCGAAACGCTGGTCACGCTGCTACGGGATGTCCTCGCCGCCAAAGGCTTCGAGAAGAACACCTACTTCTGCGAGGTCGCGCGGCTGATCGGTGCCTTGCCCAGGCTGGAGGGCACCGTGCACGTCAACGTCGCGCAGATCCTGAAATTCATGCCGAACTACCTGTTCAACCCTGCCGACTACCCCGAGGTCGGCACGCGCGACGACCCGGCAGACGACGTGTTCTTCTGGGCGCAGGGTCCGGCTCGGGGCGCATCCAAGGTGCAGTTCGCGGACTGGACCGCCGTCTACGAGAAATCTCTGGACGTACCGAACGTGGCCCGCTTCTATGAGCAGGCCAGGGCGTTGAAGGAGCTGCTGACCACGGCTGCGCCAGACGCTGACCAAGGGCGCGACCTCGACTTCCTCCTCGTCGCCGGGCACCTGTTCACACTTGTGGTCTATGGCCAATTGATTCTCGAGCAGGCCCGTCTGATCGACCTGGATCGTGACCTGATAGACCAGATCTTCGCCATCCAGATTCGCGACTTCTCCGCCCATGCGATCGCGTTGCATGGCAAGCCGAGTTCCACTTCGGCACAACAGGAATGGGCTCTATCGGCCGTGCGCAAACCGGTCACGGATGCGCCCCGCTTCGACCGGGTTTGGGAGCAGGTGAAGGCCTACGACGGCGCCTATCAGATGCGTCCGTAGCCACGCCTGCCCGGCCGCCCCCGCTGAGGCGCCGCACGTCGGAAGTGAAAGGCCGAAGCTGTAGTCATGACGACGACCCTGATTACTGGAGCGAACAAAGGACTCGGCTTCGAGACCGCCCGACGACTCGTCGCGGCCGGCCACACCGTCTACATCGGTAGCCGCGATCGCGAACGCGGACACCGCGCCGCCGAACAGCTGGGCGCGCGAGCTGTACTCATCGATGTCACCGATGATTCGTCGGTCGCGGCCCGGCCAAGACGGTCGACGGCGACGGCGGCCTCGACGTGTTGATCAACAACGCCGGCATCGAAATTCGCGCGGCGGACGATACGGTGATCGGGGCCGCGGACGTGACCGCTGACACGATTCCGGGAGGTCTTCGAAACCAACGTCTTCGGCGTGGTCAGGGTGACCCACGCGTTTCTGCCGCTACTCCAACGCTCCCCCGCGCCGGTAGTGGTCAACGTCAGCAGCGGCCTCGCCTCCCTGACGCGAGCCGCATCAACCGACGGACCCGGCCACCTCTACCCGGCTGTCGCCTATCCGGCCTCCAAGACGGCGGTCAACATGATCACCGTGCAGTACGCCAGGGCATTCCCGAACATGCGGATCAACGCCGTCGAACCTGGTTACACCGCAACCGATCTCAACGGCCGCAGGGGGACCCAAACCGTCGAGGACGGCGCCGAGATCATCGTCCGGATGGCGCAGGTGGCCCAGGACGGTCCCACAGGGGGCTCTTTCGATGTGTCCGGGCCACTGCCCTGGTAGTGCGCGACGATAGATGCGGTCCGTCTTACGCAGCGACTGGAAGGAGACATTCTCGATGTCCACCTGGCTCGTCACCGGCTGCTCGACCGGACTCGGCCGTGCCCTGGCCGAAGCTGTCATCGGCGCCGCCCACAACGCTGTGGTCACCGCACGCGACCTCACGAGCGTCGCCGACCTGGCCGACGCCGCGCCCGAGCGTGTGTTCGCCGTCGCCCTTGACGTCACCAAGCCCGAGCAGGTCGCCTCCGGTGTGCAGCAGGCCCAAGAGCGGTTCGGCAGCGTCGACGTCCTGGTCAACAATGCCGGTTACGGTTACCGCGCCGCCGTCGAGGAAGGTGACGACGCCGACGTCCGCACCCTGTTCGAGACGCATTTCTTCGGCACCGTCGCGATGATCAAGGCCGTCCTACCTGGCATGCGGGCACGCCGCAGCGGCGCCATCGTGAACATCTCCTCGATCAGCGCTCAGCTGACGCCGATGGGATCCGGCTACTACTCCGCAGCGAAAGCTGCCATCGAAGGCATGAGTGGAGCCCTCCGCAGCGAGCTCGCCCCTCTGGGCATCTCGGTCACAGTCGTTGAGCCCGGCGCATTCCGCACCGACTTCGCCGGACGCTCGCTCACCCAGTCGGCCACGGTCATCGACGACTATGCGGCCACCGCCGGGAAGCGGCGCAAAGAGCACGACACCATGCACGGCAACCAGCCCGGCGACCCCGCCAAGGCCGGCGCCGCAATCATCGCGGCCGTCGAATCAAGCGAGCCCCCCGGATTCCTGCTCCTCGGAGCCGACGCCCTCGCCGCCTATCGCTACATCGCGAACGCGCGTGCGGACGAGATCGCGAAATGGGAACAGCTCAGCACCAGCACTAACTTCGACTCCTGACATTGCGCATCCGCAACTGTTGCGCCTGTTGAAGCAGGGCACCCCTCGACTGAGCGCGCCAGCGGGACTGCGCCTGCCGCGCCCGAGTTCTGCCGGCTGTCACAGTGGCCTTATGAAATAGTTGCAGTCAGCTATGGTCCTTGGGTCTCGGTCATGCCTGGCCGCGGGCGGCCCCCCGGGATGGCTGTCCGCAACGCCGCGGAGGTGGGTGAGCCGGTGGATGCGATCACCGACGCGTTGTTGACCGCATCGCGGTTGCTGGTCGCGATCTCGGCCCGCTCTATCGCCTTGGTCGATGAGAGGATTACCATTCCGCAGTTCCGGACCTTGGTGATCCTGTCCAATCGCGGCCCGGTCAATCTGGCCACGCTGGCCGGTTTGCTGGATGTGCAACCTTCGATGACCGGCCGGATGGTTGACCGGCTCGTCAGCACCGGGTTGATCGACCGGCACCCGCACCCGAACTCCCGCCGCGAGCTGGTGGCCGAGCTGACCGTGCACGGGCGGAAGGTGGTGCAGCAGGTTACCGCGCACCGGCGCAGCGAGATCGCCCGGATCGTCGAGAAGACGCCCACGCGGGAGCGTAGCGGGCTGGTACGTGCGCTGACGGCGTTCACTACCGCCGCTGGTGAACCCGCCGCACCGCTTGACGTGGAATTCTAGGTCAGCTCGTGAACGCCGACATTTCGCGGCTGTCGTTGATCCACGGCCGGCTGGCCGATCAGGCGCACCCGATGATCGCGAACCCGTTCCGGTCGGGCGAGCGGATCGGCAAGCTCCTCTCGACCCAAAGGGGAGCCAAGGGGATTCGAACCCCGTCGGTTACCTGCGGAAATGGCCCTCCCGGCGAGGACTTGCGAGCCGCGGCCGCGACCGGATCGTCGAACCGCATTCCCCGAACAAATTCCCTACCGTGCCGTCGCCGCAACATTTTTGGGGGTTTACGTGTTGGCATGACCTACCCGCCCCTACGCTGTCGGCATGAGGCGCCTGTCGAGCGTCGATGCGGCGTTCTGGTTCGCTGAGACGCACGCCTGGCACATGCACGGCGCCGGGCTGACGATCTGCGATCCTTCCGATGCGCCGGGTTTCTGCTTCCGTGCGGTCAAAGACATTCTCGCCTCTCGCCTCCCGGAGATGCCGGTGCTGCGCTACCGCGTGGCAGGCGCCCCGCTGGGGCTCGACAGGCCATGGTTCGTCGAGGACGCCAAGCTCGACATGGACTATCACATCCGGCAGATCGCGCTCCCCGAGCCCGGTGGGCGTCGCGAGCTCGAGGACCTGGTCGGCCGTCTCATGTCCTACCCGCTCGACCGGGACAGACCGCTCTGGGAGATATGGTTCATCGAGGGCCTGGAGCATGGCCGTGTCGCGACCCTGACGAAGATGCACCACGCCCTTGTCGACGGCGTATCTGGCGCCAGTTTGACCGAGCTCCTGCTCGACATCAGCCCCCGACCGCGTCCACCGGCCGTCGAGGGCAGCCCACAATTGACGCGAGGCCGAATTCCGCGATTCGAGCTGCGGGCGCTCGGCGGGCTCTTCAACGTGGGGGTCAGGACACCGTACCGCCTCTTGCGAATCGCTCAACAAACGCTGTCTCAGCAGTTGGCCGTGCGCGGGCTGGGCAACAAACCGCCCCGATTCTTCGAGGCACCGATGACGCGCTTCAATGCCGCAATCTCGACGCAGCGGCGAATCAGCAGCAGCAGAGTGCCACTAGATCGGGTGAAGGCGGTCAAGTGCGCCTTCGGCGTGAAGCTCAACGACGTCGTGCTCGCGCTCGTCTCCGGGGCGATGCGCCGTTACCTGCTGGACCGGGGCGAGCTCCCCGAC
>NZ_DATFYW010000107.1:0-6762 GCF_035314905.1 Mycobacterium sp. | reverse complement strand
CGGCCAGACCCTGCTCGATTCGCACAGCCCTCTGGTGGTGTCCACCGCCGTCGGGTCGCTGCTGGTGTTGGCTGCGGTAGTCAGCACGCCCGTGGTGAGCCAACTCCTGGGCAGCACGCCCCTTGGACCCGTCGGCTGGGCTCAGGCACTCGGAACAGCCGCAGTCGCCACCGCGGCTGCTGCGGTCGTGCCGCGGCTCCTCACCAGGGGCTCGTCGGAAGATGCCGCCGTGCCCTCGACGATGTGCACCACGCCCGCGCGCCAGAGCAGCGCGTACAGCTCCCGCAATGGCAGGACGAGCACTCGCGAAACGGCGTCGGTCAACGGGTCCGAGCCGAATACGCCCTCACGTGACATACCCCCGACTGTGCGGAAGGCATTCGTCCAGACATCGAATACGACATGACCGGAAGGCGACCAATGGCAAACAATTCGGGTCCCAAGACCAATTCGGGTCCCAAAACGACCCACCGAAACGCGGTCGAACGCATCCGCGAGGCCGAGAGCTTCGCGATGGATCTTCCCGTGGTCGGCCGAGTCCATGTACCACGTCCGGAGCAGCTCGCGTTCTACGGTGCGCTGGCGGCCCTGGCCGTCGCGGAGGTCATCGAGTGGCCGGTCGCGCTGGTTCTCTGCGCGGGCCACGCGCTGGCGCAGAACCAGCACAGCCGGATGGCGCACGAGCTCGGCGAAGCGCTCGAGGAAGCCTGACACCGCCGGCGCGCTAGTGTGCCAGCATGATCCGGCGCTGGGGCCCCGGTTGGCTGGTGGTGTTGTCTGGGGCCGTGGTCGCGGTCAGCGGTTGGCTGCCGTGGTTGACGACCCACGTCGGCGGCGGCGGGCACGCCAGCGCGATCGGCGGGACGTTCGGCAGCCTGGTGTTGCCGCCGCGATTCGGTGCGGGGCAGCTGATTGTGTTGCTCGCCTCGGCGTTGATCGTGGCGGGTGCGATGACCGCGCGGGGCCTGGCGGCCCGGCTCGCGGCGGTCGCGGCGCTGCTCATTTCGGCGCTGCTCGCACTGCTGACGGTGTGGTACTACCACCTCAACGTCAAGCCGCCCGTCGCGGCGGGCTACGGCCTCTACATCGGAGCGGCCGGAGTGGTCGGGGCCGTGGTGTTTTCGATCTGGGCCGTGATCGCGTCCCTGGTGGCGGCCCGCTCGGTGGCGCAGGTGGCGCATTGAGCCGGTTCGTCGAGCCCGTGGTCTTGGCGGGTCGTCAGTTCGTCCGGCTGGAGCCGCTGACCGACGGCGACGTGGCCGGGATCGCGGCCGCGGCCGCCGACGGCGACCCCGGCCGGCTGTGGTTCACGATGGCGCCGTCGCCCGGGACCGCCGGCGACTGGGTGCGACGGATGCTTGCACTGCAGCCGGCCGGTGGGCTGACGTTCGTGGTTCGCCGGCTGGACGGACAGGTGATCGGCTCATCGAGCTATCTCAACGTCGACGCCGACAACCGCAGGCTGGAGATCGGGGCGACCTGGTACGCGGAATCCGCCCGCCGCAGCGGGGTGAACGCGGAGTGCAAGCTGCTGATGCTCGGGCACGCGTTCGACACGCTCGGATGCGTTGCGGTGGAGTTTCGCACCCACTTCTTCAACCACACCAGCCGCGCGGCCATCGAACGGCTCGGCGCCAAGCTCGACGGCATCCTGCGCAGCCATCAACTGCTGCCCGACGGGTCGCGGCGCGACACCGTCGTGTACTCGATCCTCGACATCGAATGGCCGGCGGTGCGCACCAGCCTCGAGTTCCGGCTCGGGCGTCGCTGATCCGCACGCTCACCGCTCAGCACCCTTGTAGGTGAAGTTCTTCAACGCGGCGCGCACGGCGGGGCTGCGCCTGCCCGCCGTCAGCTCCAGAAGCGCCGCCTCGGCGGTCATGCCGACCCACAGCTGGGCGCTCTCCAGCGGATGGGGCCATTTCATCGCCGTGAAGTCGGCCCGTAGCACCTTGGCAGTGCTGGCGTTTCGGGCCCCGATCTCATCGGCGATCACCCGGTCGGCGCGCGCCTCGAGCAGCAGCGCGCGGACACCTCGGTTGCGCAGGCACCCGTCCAGATACGTGTTGGCCGCTACGGCCAGGCGTTCGCGGCCGGGTCTGAGGCCTTCGGTGGCTTCCTCGATTTCCGTGAGCAGCCTGTCGTGGAACTCGCGGTGCAATGCCAGCACATAGCTTGCGCGGTCGCCGAAGTGGTGAAAGAACGTTCCCTTGGACACGCCCGCTTCCTCGACGAGCAGGTTGATGGACAGCCCGCTCAACCCGGTCCGCTCCGCGAGGCGCAGCCCCGCGTCGATCAACGACATCCGGGTGCGGGCGGCGGCGGCCTGTCTGGTGCCCATGTGCTGCAGCGTAAGACCCCCTGGCCGCCAACCCCGGCAACGCGCTAGAGTTGACCGACCGACCGGTCAATGAAATGGAGGCGACTTTGCCGACGCTCACAGCCCGCACCGGAGAGATCGCGTACACCGACGCCGGGACCGGCCGGCCGATTGTGCTCCTGCATGCCACCCTGCACGACCGCCACGACTTCGACGCGGTCGTCGACCGGCTCGCGCGCACCCACCGCGTCATCGCGGTGGACTGGCCGGGCCATGGTGAATCGGGGCCCGCCGCCGGCATCACCGGGCCGCTGCTGGCCGACGTGCTCGAGGACGTCGTCGACGCGTTGGGGCTCACGGAACTTGTCCTGATCGGCAATTCGGTCGGCGGCTCGGCAGCGGCCCGGCTCGCTATCACGCGCCCCGCGCTCGTGGCCGGCCTGGTGCTGGTCAACACCGGCGGCTTCGTCCCCAACACGGTGTTCACCAGGGCGTTCTGCCGGCTCATGGGCACGCCCAGGCTGACCCGCCTGATCATGCCGTGGTTCGTGCGGGCCTACCTGCGCGCCCGGACGCCGGGCGACAGGCGCATCGCCGAGCGGGCGAGGGCGCGCGCCCGCACCGATGCCGGCGTGGCCACGGCCGCGTCGCTGTGGCGGAGCTTCGCGACACCGGAGTACGACCTGCGCGGGGACGCACACCGCATCGTCGCCCCGACGCTGATTGTCTGGGGCGATCGCGATCCCTCGCTGTCGCTGCGGATGGGCCGGGCCACGCACGGCGCCATCCCCGGCTCGGGGCTGGCGGTGCTGCACACCGGGCACGTCGTGTTCTCCTCCGACCCGCAGGGCTTCCTTGCGTTCGTGGAGCCGTTCCTGCAGCGCGTCGACGCCGCATCCGCAGAGCGTTGCCGAGGGTGGCGGGGACGATACTGACCGTGTGACCACCCGCGCCGGCGCCCGCCAGCGGCGGGTGCTCGCGGTCGCGATTCTCGCCTCTTTCGTGGCGTTCCTCGACGGGTCGGTCGTGAATCTGGCCCTGCCGGCGATTGGCCGTGACCTCGGCGGCGGCCTGACGCTGCAGCAGTGGATCGTCGACTCCTATCTGCTGACGCTCGGGGCGCTGATCCTGCTTGCCGGCTCGATCTCGGATGTGTTCGGCCGGGTGCCGGTGCTTCGCTTCGGCCTCATCGCGTTCGGCGCGGGATCGGTGGTGGCGGCCGCCTCCCCGTCGGCTGCGGTGCTGATCGTCGGTCGCCTGGTTCAGGGCCTCGGCGCGGCGTTTCTGGTGCCCAGTTCGCTGGCTTTGATCAACTCGACGTTCGGCCGCGACGAGCAACCCAGGGCCATCGGGACGTGGACCGCGTGGACCGGCACCGCGTTCGTGCTGGGTCCGCTGCTGGGCGGTTTGGCCGTGGACTTGCTGAGCTGGCGATGGATATTCGTGCTGTCGGCGATCCCGACCGTGATCACGTTCGTGTTGTCGGTCGGGCTGGCCGGTGGGGACCGCCGCACCGATCGGGTGCGGATCGACATCACGGGGGCTGTGCTGGCCGCCGCCGGCCTGGCCGGAACCGTCTACGCGCTGATCGAACTGCAGCGGCTGGGTTTCCGGCACCCCGCGGTCGCCTCCGCGCTGACACTCGGGTTGATCAGTTTGGCCCTGTTCGTGGCCTGCGAGTTCCGCTCGCCGCATCCGATGGTGCCGATGCACCTGTTCGCGATCCGCAATTTCGGTGTGGGCAACCTGGCGACGCTGTTCATCTACGCGGGTGTGTCCATGGGCATGCTGATCGTCGCGCTGTTCACCCAGGAGGTGGCCGGGTTCTCGGCGACCGAGGCGGGGCTGGCGACGCTGCCGCTGCCCGTCCTGTCGTTCCTGCTCGCGAGCCGCGTCGGCGCGCTCTCCGCCAGGTTCGGCCCGCACGCCTTCATGGCCGTGGGTCCGCTTCTCGCCTGCGTCGGCTTCCTGCTGCTGCGGCCGGAGAAGGGGGCGTTCGACTTCGGGACGCAGCTGCTGCCGGGGCTGGTGGTCCTTGGGCTGGGCATGACGATCGCCGTGACACCGCTGACCTCGGCGATTCTCGCGGCCGTCGACCAGTCGCAAAGCGGCATCGGCTCGGCGATCAACAACGCGGTGTCGCGGATCGCCGGGCTCATCGCGGTCGCGTCCGCCGGGGTGATCGCCCGGGGCGCGATGAACTACGACAGCTTCCGTCGGATCGCGCTGGTCACCGCGGCGCTGTTTCTGGTCGGCGGGCTGGTCTCGGCCGTGGGCATCCGCAACCCCGAGGATCGACCGGAACCCGTTGCGCCCGAGGACCTGGCGCGGTGCCGCGATCGGATCACCGCGCCGCCCGGCGGGTGAGCCGCGAAGAGGGTTCAGGCCGCGAGGTCGACCGGGTAGACGCGATGGGCGCCGCGAAACCCCTTCAACGCCACCTCCCGTCCTTCGCCGAAAGCCACTTCCTCGCCGACGGCCTCGCGCACGGTCTCGCTCACGAGGATCTCGCCGCCGTCGGCCTCGGCGGCCACCCGCGCGGCCATCGCGACGTTGCGTCCGAACAGGTCGTCGCCGCGCCGCACCGACTTGCCCATGTGGATGCCCATCCGAACCCGGATGTTTCCGTCTCGCGCTCTGCTTGCGCCGCCGGACAGCGCCTGCTGCACGTCGATGGCGCACCCGACGGCCTGGTCGGGACGCGCGAACGCGACCATGAATCCGTCACCCTGGCTCTTGACCACGTGGCCGGAGTGCTCGTCGACGAGCCTGCGGACCAGCTTGTCGTGACGGTCGATCAGCCTCACCCAGGCACGGTCGCCGATGCGCTCGTTCAACGCGGTCGAGTCCTCGATGTCGGAGAACAGGATCGCGACGTTGCCGTCCGGCGCCAGCCGCGCCAGGTCCGGTCGTTCGACCTCGGCCCAGTCCGCCAGCTCCTCGATCGAGCTCCGTACCGCCGCGCCGAACCCCTGCGTGCGCACCAGGTTTGCGGTCTGCCAGACGGTCTTGACCGCCTCGCGACCGCCCGAGATGAGCCGCTGCCGCCCGTCGACCCGGCGCCGCAGGTCGGCCGCCTCCCGTCGGCTTCGGCGCAGTAGCACCCACAGGATGATCAGGCCGACGGCCTCGGCGCCGGCCGCCGCCGCGACCGTCCACAGAACGACGTCGCTCATATCAGCCGCCGAGGAGCAGGTACAGACCTGTGAAGGTGCAACCGACCATGATGAGCATCATCGTCAATCGTCCGGTGAGCTGGTGGCCCCGGGGTAGCAGTCGCAGCGCCCGGTCGTGCGCGGCAATGACCGCGGTGATGTGTCCGGGTCGACAGGACGTAGGCCACCTGCTGATTGCCGACGCCGAGCCGCCGGCACCAGGATTTTTGCGAAAGATCCGTAATGCTGACCATCAACAGTGTTGCGGCCCGATCATTTTCGCTGGCGTCAACGGAAGCGCTGAGCGAGACTGCGTGAAGTCGGAGATTTCGAGAGGGCTGGTCGGATGAACGAAGACCTGGGGCATTTCCTGGCCACGCGGATGGCCCAGCTCGCCCGCGAGGTGGCTGCGCCCCGGAGCGCCGAGGAAGTTTTGGAGACGGTCACTTCGGCGGCACGAGAACTGATCCCGGGTGTGACCGAGGCAGCGGTGTTGCTGATCTCCAGGGGCGGCAAATTCGAGACCCATGCCGGGACTTCGGCTCTGGCGCAGCGACTGGACTTGCTGCAGGAGACGTTCGGTGAAGGCCCGTGCCTGGAGGCCGCTGTCGACGAGCTGATCGTGAGGACGGAGGATTTCGAGAAGGAGCCGCGGTGGCCGCGCTACTCCCGTGCGGTCTTCGATCTCGGGATACGCAGCGCGCTGTCGTTCAAGCTGTACACCAGCGCGCAGACCGCCGGCGCGCTGAACCTGTTCTCGGATACGGCAAACGTGTTCACCTCCCAGGCCGAGGCGATCGGTTCGGTGCTGGCCGCTCACGCGGCCGCGGCCATCCTGGCCAGCCGACACGGCGAGCAGCTGGAGTCGGCGCTGGCCAGCCGTGATCTCATCGGCCAGGCGAAGGGCATCATCATGCAGGTCTACAAAGTCGACGCGATCCGGGCGTTCGAGATGATGCGACGGCTCTCGCAGGACAGCAACACCCGGCTGGTCGAGATCGCCCAGCGCGTGGTCGACAGCCGCGACGAATAGTCGTCACGCGCCGACCGCGACCGCCCGGTTGGCCAGGCGGCGCTCGTGGGCGTCATCCACCCCGGTCACGAGCGGAAAGCCTGCAGCCGGGTCGCGCACTCCGCTGATCAGATGGATGCCACCAGCATGCCCGGGACCGTGAGCTCCGGTGGTCTTCTGGAAGAAGCTCAGGGCACGGGGTCCAGACGCACCCGGAACATGCTCGGCCAGCACTTGCCGGTCAGTACGAACTCCGGGCCGTCGACATGTGCGAT
>NZ_DATFYW010000106.1:0-7641 GCF_035314905.1 Mycobacterium sp. | reverse complement strand
CTGGGCGCCGATGAGGATCCCGCGGCGCCGGGCCCGATCCTGGTCGCTGAACCCCCCGTCGGGGTTGATCAGCTGGGCCAGCACCGCGCCGGCCCGCCTGACCTGCTCGGGGCGAAACTGGGTGCTCAGCTCGGCCAGCGTGGCCTCGGCCCCCTCCCGGGTGGGCGCCGCCACCCAGCCCGGCAACTGCCTGAGAAACCCCCGGATCACCGCCACATGCTCGGCGCCGATCCGGCCCTGCCGCTGCGCGGTGGCGGTCACCGCCAGCCGCGGCGCCAACACCTGCCCGGCCAGGCTGGCGCGCGCCCCCAGGTCCTCGGCCTCCCCGATACGCCGGCGCGCCTCCGCGCGGCTGATACGCAGCCGATCCGCCAACGCATGCGCCAGCGTGCCACCCAACTCGGCCGGCCCGGCCAGCGCACCGAGCTCATTGATCAGGTCGGACTGCAGCACCGGCAGCTGACGCGACACCACCTCGGCGCAGTCCAACAACGCCAGACACTCCCGGCCGGTCAACACCCCGTGCACCCGCAGCTTCGCACACCGCGCCATCGCCTCCCCCAGCGCCGCGAACGCCTCGACGCACTCATCGCGATCCGAAACCATGCCCGAATCATGTCGCCGCCCACCGACACCCCCACACGCTAAACCCACTGCGCCACGGACTTATCCACAGACCAGAATCCATCCACAGATGATCACGTCTCAGCGCTCAAACTGTCGGAGTCGTCGGACTCGTATGAGTCCAGAGCCCGCGCGGCCAGCTGCCGCCCCGCGTTGATCACATCCGCGGCGCGGTGAAAGTCCAGAGAGCGGCTGGCGGTTCGCGGAACCTCGATCATGATGTCAGGGGGATACCCGGCGAGATGATGCCGTGCCAATGCGGCCTGCATTACGTCGATGGCACGGTTCATCACCTCGAAGCTGCCGAGCTTCGGGACCATCGCAGACGCGGTCGCGATGTCCTCGCCCCCTTCCTCCGCCACGGGCAATTCGTCATCGACGGCCATCTCCGCTGCCGTGCCGAAGCGTTCCAGCAGCGCGGACGTGCTTCGCACAACGCGATTCAGCCACTCCGCGCCTGCTCGTGGTCCGGCATCCTCCTGCCCGCGATGAGCGCCCGGTTCGTCACCGCTGAGGCTGACCGCGATCGTCAAATCGGCGTTGGCCCCTGCCAGCGGTGACACCGGCAGCGGGTCGAGGATGCCACCGTCGGCGAGCACCCGACCGTCGAGGACGTGTGGTGAGATCACGCCGGGTATCGCGATCGACGCGCGGATCGCCGCATCGAGCGGTCCCCGTTGCAGCCACAACGACTTTCCGGCGATCAAGTCCGTCGTGACGGCGGTGTACGGAATCGGCAACCTCTCGATCACCGCGTCGCCGAGCAGGTCGCGGACCACGTCGAGGATCTTCTCGGCTCGAAAGAAGCCCGCGCCCCGCCAGGCGGGATCAAGAAGCCGCAAAACCGCGCTCTGGCTCAGCGTCTTGGCCCACTCTGCGAACTCGTCGAGCCCACCGGCCGCATGCAGGCCGCCCACCAGCGCACCCATCGACGAACCCGCGATCCCGACGATGTCGTAGCCGCGGTCACGCAGTTCGTGGATCACGCCGATATGGGCGTAGCCACGGGCGCCGCCACTGCCCAACGCCAGGGCGACTCGCTTGCCGGTCATACGGCCATTTTGCGCCTGCCGGGCAGCGTTCTCTGGTTAGTCGCAGCCGTCTTCAGCAGCGGCCTGGGCCGCAACGATGACGCCGGCCTGGCGTTCCGGCGGCAGCTTTGCCCACGGTATGTGCCAGGTCCCGTTCTCACCGGTAGGGGACTTCTGCACCATGGCCAGATAGGGCTCGACGAGCGTGTGCGGATCGCCCGTCTGCCCGGACATCCATACCCGTGCCCAGTGGCAGGCCTGGTAGTACTCCTCCTCGGTGGAGCCCGCCGGCGCGCTGATCGACGTCGTCACCCCGCCGGGTGACACGCCGATCTGAACCGGACCGGTCTGGCCCGCAGCCTGCGACGTGCTGGCCGACGGCGTCGCCGGACCCGCCTGCTTGCCTGACGAGCAGCCGGAGAGCACAAGAGCCGACGCGGCGAAGGCGGACACCACGACGCAACCCGGGCTGCAGCGCACGCCGCTACTCTATGCAACAATGTTTGACGTGATGGACCCCACCGGATTCACGGGCTGTTGTCGGGCGTAGTCGCCCCCAGCCCTGTTCCGTCCATCTCTCGAGGCCCAAAGCCCATGCCTTTTGCTCTTCGCGCGAGCGGCTCGTCGCCGCGTTCTGCGAACCTTGTTCTCAGTCCGTCCCTTATCCCCGCCGTCTCCGCACCGACCCGGCTCCGACTGCCTGACCTGCTGCGAATCACCGACGAAAGCGCCGATGATGTGCTCAATGGCCGATATGGCGACCTGGAGCCCCCCGGTGGCGTCCCCAACCACCGACGATGGTTCACCCGATTGCACAGCGACGACGAACTGGACGTCTGGCTGATCAGCTGGGTGCCCGGACACCCCACCGAGCTGCACGACCATAGCGGGTCTCTGGGCGCTCTCACTCTGCTCAGCGGCGCCTTGCACGAGTTTCGTTGGGACGGCGCCGGTTTGCGTCGCCGGCGGCTCGACGAGGGCGACCAGGCGGCGTTCCCGCTGGGGTGGGTGCACGACGTCACGTGGGCGCCCACGGCGGCGCCGGCGCTCAGCGTGCACGCCTACTCGCCCCCGCTGACCGCGATGTCGCACTACGAGGTCACTCGACGCAACACACTGCGCCGTGTTCGCACGGAGCTGACCGACATCCCGGAGGGGCAATGACCCGCAGCCGGATCGACAGGCTGCTGGAGGCCGCGCGGACCCGGCTGGTCCGAATGCACGCACACGACGTGCCCGCCGCGGTCGAGCGCGGGGCGATCCTGGTCGACATCCGGCCGCGGGCGCAGCGGACCCGCGAAGGAGGCGTGCCCGCCGCGCTGGTGATCGAGCGCAACGTGCTCGAATGGCGCTGCGACCCGACCAGTGACGCGCGAATTCCGCAGGCTGTGGACGACGACGTCGAGTGGGTGGTGCTCTGCTCGGAGGGCTACACCTCCAGCCTGGCCGCCGCCGCACTGCAGGATCTCGGGCTGCACCGTGCCACCGACGTCATCGGTGGCTATTCGGCCTTGAAGAAGACCGGAGCGCTCGCGAAGCTGGGCCGGCCTACTCGTCGGAGTGCATCATCGGGCGGAGCCGCTCGGTCTTCTCCGGCGTCCAGCCGGGGGGCTGAAGGACGGCGGCCCATCCGTTGACAACGTCCTTCACGTACCGGTGGCCGTGCCCGTCGGGCACGTCGATCGCGACCGCCATATCGGCCGACACCTGCAGGAACGTGACGATCGGGATCCATTCCATGTCCCCGGACACGTCATAGCCCCGCGGCTCACGCAGCCAATCCGGCCGTGCGAACAGCAGGTCGGGATTCCACCAGGCGATCGGGTCGGAGGCGTGCTGTAGGTACACCACGCGCGGATTTCCCCACGGCGCGGCGGGGCGGCCCAGGTTGTCCGGCCGGGCGACGAACCGGAGGTTTTCTCCATCCTGATAGATCGGCAGCCACTCCGGTGAACCGTTGTCACGGTTGTGGGTGACGTCTTCCCACATCGTGTTGTTGAACGTCGGACCGGAGAACAGCGCCCCGTTGGTGCGCGCCTCGATGTTGTTGGGTGACAAGAACGGCGCCTCGCCGCCGAACGATCCGAGGCTTTCGCCGAACACGACGAGCTGGGGACGCTGGCCTTCCGGCAGCGCCCGCACCCGTTTGTCCACCGCCTCGAACAGCGCCTGCCCGGCCTGACGTGCGTTTTCCTTGTCCACCAAGAACGACAGCCAGCTGGGCAGGAATGAGTACTGCATGCTGACGATCGCGCTGTCGCCGTTGAACATGTATTCGACCGCGTCGGCCTCGGCCTCGTTGATCCAGCCCGTGCCGGTGGTGGTGGCGACCGCGACCACCTTGCGCTTGAGCCCGCCAGTGCGCTCGAGTTCGCGCGCAGCCAGCTCGGCGGTGGCCCTGATCCCGTTGGCGGAATTGAGGCCGGCGTAGGCCCGGATCGGCTCCTCCGCGGGCGCGCCGTTGAACGCCGACAGCTGTTGCGTGGTCGGTCCGCCCCCGACGAAGATACGGCCCTGGTGACCCAGCGAGGACCACGACACCAGTGAGCCGGGTCCGCCCGAGCGCAGCGGCGACTTCGGCGCCGGGTTGTTCGGGCTTTCTTCGTTGTTGACCGCCTCGAACGTTGTGTTCAGCGTGTGCATCGCGAACCGGGCCACCACCCCGTTGAGTATCGCGACACCGAGACCGACCACGAGCAGCACCGCCACTACCGCCGAAACCCGGGGCGGGGCAACACGACTGAGTTGCCGGAAAAGGAACCTGATCAACTTGCCGACGAGCTGGCCCATCTCGACCAGTGCGAACAGCACCACAATGGACAGCACGGCCGCCAGCGGGTAGTCGTGCCACTTGAGCCGAGGCACACCCATCAGGTCACGGACGTGGTCCTGCCAGACGTGGAACCAGATGATCATGGCGACTGTGCCCACCACACCGGCCGCGATGAGCACGTACCAGGCGATCCGCGGCGCCGGAGGGCTGCTGTCCTTGGACCGCATGAAGCGGACGAGCCAAACCGCGAAGACACCGATCGCGTAGCCGATCGCACCGGCTGCCCCGCTGACCAACCCCTGAAACAGCGGGCCGCGCGGCAGAAGCGATGGAGTCATCGAGAACCACAGGAACACCAGCCCGACCGCCGTGCCGGTGAACGTGTAGTGGCGCTGCCACCAGTCCGGTTTCGCCGGCGGCTCGACGAGCAGCTCAGGCTCGGGAACCGATGGCTTAGTCGCCGTTGCCGATTCGCTCACCAGTGCACCTTAACGGTGCGTGAAGTCCGGCGGGCGTTTCTCGATGAATGCGGCCATGCCTTCGCCTTGGTCGGCGGTGGCGAATGCGGAGTGAAACAGCCGGCGCTCGTAGAGCAGGCCCTCGGCGAGCGTGGTCTCGAATGCGCGGTTGACGGCTTCCTTGGCCATTCGGGCGGCCGACAGCGACATTCCGGCGATCGTGGTGGCGACGGCCCTGGTCTCTCGGAGCAGCTCGTCGGCGGGAACGATGCGCGACACCAGGCCGCTGCGCTCGGCCTCGGCGGCGTCCATGTTGCGTCCGGTCAGAATCAGGTCCATCGCCTTGGCCTTGCCGATCGCCCGGGTCAATCGCTGCGAGCCGCCCATCCCGGGGAGCACGCCGAGCTTGATCTCGGGCTGGCCGAACTTCGCGGTGTCGGCAGCGATCAGCAGGTCACACATCATCGCCAGCTCGCAGCCGCCGCCGAGTGCGTATCCCGCGACGGCTGCGATCGTGGGGGTACGCACCGCGGCGAAGCGGCCCCACGCGGCGAAGTAGTCGACGCCGAACACATCGGCGAATGACAGGTCGGCCATCTCCTTGATGTCCGCGCCGGCGGCGAATGCCCTCTCCGACCCGGTGATGACGATGGCGCCGATTCCCGGGTCGGCGTCGAATTCGGCTGCCGCCGTGGTCACTTCGGCCATCACCTGACCGTTGAGCGCGTTCAGCGCCTTCGGCCGGTTCAACGTGATGGTCGCAACGCGGCTGTCGCGCTCGACGAGGATTGTCTCGTAGGTCATGGGTATTCCGTTCCTAGAAGGTGAGATCGTCGTCGACCGGGGCGAAGAAGGCCTCGACGTCGTCGTCGCTGATAGCCGCCAGCGACGCCGGCGACCATTTCGGGTTGCGGTCTTTGTCGACCACTTGCGCGCGGATGCCCTCGACGAGGTCGTGGGTGCGCAGCGTCGCGCAGGACACCCGGTACTCCTGGCGAAGAACGTCTTCCAGGGTGTCGAGCTTCGCCGCGCGGCGTATGGCCGCCAGCGCAACCGCCAGCGAGGTGGGCGATCGGGAGGCGATGAGATTGGCCGCGTCGTTGGCCGGGCCCGCGTCGTGGCCGCGCAGCGCGGCCACGATGTCTGCGACCGTGTCGCCCATGTAGCACTCGTCGATCCAGGTCTGTTGCGCGACCAGCTCACTGAATGGAGGCGCGACGGCATAGCGGTCCAGCGCGGCGTGCAGGCCGCCGTCGACGATTGCCCGGGTGAACTCGGCAAGCGCCCGGTGCGGAACGTAGTGGTCGGCGAAACCCATCGCGACCGCATCCGAGCCCGAGAACGGCGCCCCGGTCAGCCCGGCATGCAGACCGAGAAGTCCGGGCGCACGCGACAGCAGGTAGGTGCCGCCGACGTCGGGGACGAAACCGATGCCGACCTCCGGCATCGCGATCTTCGATGTGTCGGTGACGACGCGTGTGTTCGCATGCGCGCCGACCCCGACGCCGCCGCCCATCACGATTCCGTCCATCAACGCCACGTACGGCTTGGAGTAACGGCCGATGTAGCCGTCGAGAAGATACTCGGCGCGCCAGAACCGCCTGGCCTCGATCCCGTCGCCGCGGGCGCTGTGATAGACCGCGACCACATCCCCGCCGGCACACAGGCCCCGTTCACCGGCGCCGGACAGCACGACCACGCGCACGCCGTTGTCGTGCTCCCAGCCGGCCAGGACCTCGTGCATGGTCGTGACCATCGAATGCGTCAGCGAATTGATCGCCCTCGGACGGTTCAGGGTCAGGAAACCGACGCCACGGTCGACGCGGGCAAGGATCTCATCGGTGTCAGCCGCCACGCCTGAGCAATCTAGATCGTGACGCACGGGGTCGCGCCCGCGGGTAAGGTTCCCGAAGAGCGTGACCTCCGGGAACCCCGTGTGGCCCGTCGTTCGTTAGACGGTTGTTCTCGGAACTTGACTATCACGAGAGGATCCGACGGTGCGGGAGACCAGCAACCCGGTATTTCGTTCGTTGCCCAAGCAGCAGGGGGGATACGCGCAGTTCGGCACCGGCTACGCCGGCGCCCCCCAGCCCTACCAGGGCGATCCATACGTCGCCCAGTACCCCGATCAGCGGCAGACCGGCGTCTCGCGCCCGCTGACGATCGACGATGTCGTCACCAAGACCGGCATGACGCTTGCCGTGCTGTCGGTTGTGGCGATCGTCTCCTACTTCCTGGTGTCGGCCAACCTCGCGCTGGCCATGCCGTTCACGCTCGTCGGCGCGCTCGGCGGCCTCGCTCTCGTGTTGGTGGCGACGTTCGGCCGAAAGCAGGACAGCCCGGCGATCGTGCTGAGCTATGCGGCCCTTGAGGGCCTGTTCCTGGGCGCGATTTCGTTCGTGCTTGCCAACATCGCGGTGTCCAACAGCAACGCCGGCATGATGATCTTCCAGGCGATCCTGGGTACGGTCGGTGTGTTCGCGGGCATGCTCATCGTCTACAAGACGGGCGCCATTCGCGTGACACCGAAGTTCACCCGGATGGTCGTCGCCGGCCTGTTCGGTGTCCTGGTGCTGATGCTGGGCAACTTGGTGCTCGCGATGTTCGGTGTCAACGGCGGCGCTGGTCTGGGGCTGCGCGGCGGCGGGGCGGGCACCGGCCTCCCGTGGCTCGCGATCGTTTTCTCGTTGGTCTGCATCGGCTTGGCGGCGTTCAGCTTCCTGATCGACTTCGACGCCGCCGATCAGATGATCCG
>NZ_DATFYW010000105.1:0-2059 GCF_035314905.1 Mycobacterium sp. | reverse complement strand
CACCGGACATCGACATCCACGGCCACCGCGCGGTGAGCACAGGGGTAGCCGATCAGAAGTTCGGCTTCGCGCTGGCCGACGGGCATGCCGCGCGGGCGATCAAGCGAATTCTGGGTCAGCCGTGGCTCGAGCTGGTCGGGTCGCATTGTCACATCGGTTCGCAGGTGACCGACGCCGGCCTCTACGGCGAAGCCATCCGGCGGATGATCGCCACCATGGCCGAGGTTCGCGCCGAGCACGGGGTCATCCTCAATGAGCTGAACATCGGCGGGGGTCACGCGATTCCATACGTCTCCGGCGATGCGGAGCTCGACCTTTTTAAACTGGCCGATGTCATCGATGACGCGCTGGACGGGGCCTGCGCCGCCGAGCGCTTCCCACCGCCGAGAATCGTCATGGAACCGGGCCGCGCCATAAGTGGACCTGCCGGCACCACGACCTACCGGGTTGTCGCGGTGAAGTCACAGCCCGGGGGACGAACGTCTGTTGCGGTGGACGGCGGCATGAATGACAACCCCCGGGTGTGCCTGTACGACGCGAAATATACTGTGGCGCTGGCCAACCGTCACCCGCTCAGACCGACCCAACCCATGACCGTCGTCGGCCGGCACTGCGAAGCAGGTGATGAGATCGCCCGCGACGTGCCGCTGCCGACCGACATACATCCGGGTGACTTGCTCGCGGTCGCCTGCACCGGCGCCTATCACCACAGCATGGCGTCGAACCACAACATGGTGGGCCGGCCGCCACTCGTGGCGGTCAGTAACGGATACACCCGCGAGCTGGTGCGCAGAGAAACCATCACCGACCTGCTGGCCCGCGACCGGGGCTGGACGAACCCGCAACCGGCGCCGCCCCGACACGACACCGGCGGCTGCGACGCACTGCT
This sequence comes from Mycobacterium sp., assembly GCF_035314905.1. GTDB lineage: Bacteria > Actinomycetota > Actinomycetes > Mycobacteriales > Mycobacteriaceae > Mycobacterium. Next base: position 1,170 of record NZ_DATFYW010000105.1, on the reverse strand, counting down.
GCGCGGCAGTTAGGCACGCAGTTGCGGCCAGCCGCCATCTTGGTCGTTGAGTCCCGGGAATCGAAGGTATGAGCGCAGCTGACGGCTTGCCGCGATCCCGTCGGACAGCTCAGTAGCCGGGTTCGTTACCCGGCTTCCACTTGATGCCGCAGCCCATCGCGGGAATTTGATCGGCCGGGACGGGCCTGCCGGCCAGCACCGCGTCAACGGCGGCGCGAACGTCTGCCGCGGTCACCGGCAGGTTGTTGCCCGGCCGCGCTCCGTCGAGCTGACCGCGGTACACCAGCCGGCGCTGGCCATCGAACACGAACGTGTCCGGCGTGCACGCCGCGCTGTAGGCGAGTGCCACCTGTTGGCTCTCGTCATAGAGGTACGGGAACGTCCAGCCGTGCCGAGCCGCTTCTTGGGCCATCTCCGCCGGCCCGTCCTGCGGGTAGCGGGCCACGTCGTTGCTGGATATGCCCACCATCGCCACCCCGCGCACGGCGAGGTCGGTGCCCAGTTGGGCGAGCCCGGCCGCCACCCGCTGCACGTACGGGCAGTGGTTGCAGATGAACACCACGACCAGTGCAGGGGCGGCGTCGAAGTCGGCGAGCCGGACGACCCGGCCGGTCGAGTCAGGCAATTCGAAGGCCGGCGCCGGGGTGCCCAGCGCGATCATCGTTGACTCGACGGCCACGAAACGAGCCTAACTTGCTTGTGGATCACCGACACGCTGGTGACGAACCGACAGGCTGCCTACGCCGAATAGGTGCCAAACCGACCCGTCGGATGACAACCGACAACCGAAAAGATGGGAAAGAGCGGCGCCGGGGAACAAACCCGCGTGAGCCTCCGTTAGGCTGAACCAGATACTTGAGTGAATTAGGCTCAACTATTGGTTGACGCGCCCGCACCCGCGGGGGCAGACTTGAGCGAAGTTCGCTCAGCAGACGTACAAGATATATCAGGAGGAAAACTATGGCTCGTGCGGTCGGCATCGACCTCGGGACCACCAACTCCGTCGTCGCGGTTCTGGAGGGTGGCGACCCCGTCGTCGTCGCCAACTCCGAGGGCTCGCGCACCACGCCATCCGTCGTCGCGTTCGCGCGCAACGGCGAGGTGCTGGTGGGCCAGCCCGCCAAGAACCAAGCGGTGACCAACGTCGACCGCACCGTCAGGTCCGTCAAG
>NZ_DATFYW010000104.1:0-14580 GCF_035314905.1 Mycobacterium sp. | reverse complement strand
GGGAGCGCGGGGTCACCGATGACCAGATCCGCGCCATGCTGGTCGACAACCCGCGCAGGATCTTTCATACCCGGGGCGGCTACTGACGTGACCGCCCCTGTCCCGCCGATGTCACCGCACGACCGCGGGCTCCGGCGCGTCGGTGACGGAGCTGTCCAGCGGCGGCACCGGCCATTCCTTGCGAAATTCCCAGCGCCGCAAGGCCACTCGGCACGGCGACTCCACCAGCGCGTAGCTTACCGCCGCGATCGCGAAACCGAAGATCAGGGTGAGCATCAGCACGACTGGCAGGTTGCCGGTGAACGCGAACCGTCCGATGACGGGAAACACCATGTTCAGCGCCGCCAGGTGCCAGATGAACAATCCGTACGACCAGCGTCCCAACGTGACCATCGGCGTGGTGCCCAGGATGCGGTGCGGCGTATCGGGACGGTCGAGCACCAGGGGCGCCAGCAGCGCGGCGGCGACCACGGCGCCCATCGCGGTCCGCACCACGAACTGCTCGACTGTGGCGGGGGTCAGCCCCTCGGGGCCTGCCAGCGGCGATGCCGCCACCAGATACGCCGCGATTGCGATCGCCGCCATGAGAACCCGCCGCCGCGCCAGCCGGTGCATCCATCCCGGGGGGCTGAAGGTCCACTCGGCCAGCAACATGCCTGCGCCGAACCAGGACGCGTACGCCGGCGCCCAGTTCAGCGGATTGACGCCGTAGGCGGTGTGGATCGGGATGTATCCCCACGCCAAACTCGCCGCCGCGAACGCAGCGACCGCCGGGACCCGGCCGCGCACCGGCAGCCGCCGCGCCAGCAGGGCCAGGATGGGCAACGCGAGGTAGAAGGTCACCTCGACGGAAAGGCTCCACATCTGGGTGAGTCCGGCGGTGAGCGTCAGCGGAATATAGACCTGGGTCAGCGTCAGGTTGGCCAGCCACACGGTGAGGCTGCCGCCGCCGTGAGCGTCGGGCAGCAGGGTGAGAATCACGACCACGGCCACCAGATAGGCCGGCATGATGCGCACGAATCGCGACCTGAGGTAGTGACCGGTCGGCGGCACGCGTCGCAACCCGCGGGCCGCGGCGGCGTGGCCACGCCACAGCAGAAAACCCGACAACGCGAAGAACACCGCCACCGCCAGGTCGAAGCGACCGAAAAGGCGTCCGGAGATTCCGCTTGAATGGCCGGTCTGGAACGCAACGTGCGTGATCACCACGCCGATCGCCGCGCATGCCCGCATGCCCTCCACAGCGGGCAGGAAGCCGCGGGTACCGCCGACTGGCTCGGACCGAATCACCGACACAAGTGACCAGTGTGCCGGACCGCGCATCCGCGCGACGGTATGCATGAGCCTTAGATTCTGCTGTTAGGGTCGAACGGGTTTTGGCCTCCACTGCCTGGTCCGAGCAAGTGGCGGCGGATGGTCATGCGAGCCGTCTCAGGTCGCGCCGGCACCGGAAGGAGGCACGGTTGAACCGCGCAGTGGCGCTACGAATCGCGGCGTGCGGCATCATGGGGCTCGGCGCTGCCCTGCTGATCGCCGCGTTGTTGCTGTCCACCTACACGATCGGCAGGATCCAGAAAATCCCGCTCGACATCGACACGGCCCTGGTCAGCGACGGCACCGGCTCGGCCCTCGATCCGGCATCATTGTCGGGCGATCACTTCGTGGTGAATCAGAACGTGCCGCTGTTGCAGCAGCAGCAAATCAGTGCCGAGTCGCCGTCCAATGCCGGCGTGGTCACGCTGCAGGTCGGCACCACATTGCGCCGTACCGACAGGCAGAAGGACACCGGCCTGCTGCTGGCCATGATCGACACCGTCACCCTGAACCGCAGGACCGCGATGGCGGTGTCCAGCGACACGAACCCTGGCGGGTCCGTTCAGAAGCCCCGCACGATGGACGACAGCAAACCGCCCACCAACGTGGTGCTGGTCCACGACGGGCTCAACTACCGATTCCCGTTCGACGTCCAGAAGAAGACGTATCCCTACTTCGATCCGATCGCGCAGAAAGCCTACGACGCGAACTACGACGGCGAAGAGGACGTGAACGGCCTGACCACGTATCACTTCAAGCAGAACGTCGGCTACGACGCGGATGGCAAGCTCGTCGAGCCGGTGAAGTACCCCTCGCTCTATGACCGCAACGAAGACGGCACCGTCACGGCGCGCGCGGCGCTGTGGGGCCTGCCGGGACCGCCGGACGAACCGATCACCATGACCCGCTACTACGCCGCGCAACGCGAGTTCTGGGTCGACCCCGTCAGCGGCACCATCGTCAAGGAGAAGGACCGCGCGTTCCATTACTACGCGCGCGACCCCCTCAAACCGGAGATGACGGTGGTCGACTACGCGGTGACATCCAACGAGTCCACGGTCGAGTCGCAGGTGAACGCCGCACGCGACGAGCGTGACCGGGTGGCACTGTGGGGTCGGGTCCTGCCGATCACGTTCACCGCGATGGGCATCATCGCGCTGGTGGGCGGTGCGCTGCTCGGCGCGTTCAGCCTGCGGGCCGAAAGCGGCCTGATCGACCCCGGCCTGGACAGCGCCGATCATGGCTTCTTCGGGCCGCGAGGCGAACGGGCGGAGCCGGTTCCCGGCGCTGAGGCCGAGACCGAGAAGCTGCCGGCGCAGCGCCCGTTCCCCGACCAACCGCCCAACCCGGGACCGCCACCTCGATAGCGGTGGTAGCGGCAGCACGGCACTGGGCGGTGCCAGGGTATGCGCTGGCGCTGGTTGTTGCGGTCACCGCACCCCTGCTGGCGCCCGGCTACTTGCTGCTGCGCGACGCGGTCTCCACCCCGCGGTCGTATCTGTCCGACGACGCCCTGGGGCTGTCCGAATCGGCGCCCCGCGCACTGCCGCAGGACTTCGCCGTGGCGCTGACCTCCCAGGTGATCGACGGCGGCCTGGCGGTGAAGGTGCTGCTGATCGTCGGGCTGTGGCTGGCGGGCTGTGGCGCGGCGCGGCTGGTGGCGCTCGTGGTGCCCGACGCCGGGCTCGCTGGCCGGTTCGTCGCGGTGACGATCGCGATCTGGAATCCGTATGTGGCCGAACGGCTGCTGCAGGGCCACTGGAGCCTGTTGGTCGGCTACGGGTGCCTGCCTTGGGTGGCGACCGCCGTGCTGCGGCTGCGCACGGCGTGTCCGCCGGGCTCTGCCTCCTGGCCGCTGGTGTTCTGGATCGCGCTGGCGGGACTGACGGCGACGGGCTTGATGATGGCCGCGACGGTCGCGCTGGTGTGCGCGGTCGTGCCGGGCCGCGGCGCACCGAGGTGGCTGTGCGCCGCGGTGAGCCTGACCGCTGCCGCACTCGTCGCGTTGCCGTGGCTGATGGCAAGTGCCCTCGGGGCTTCGCTGGCCACGCCGCAGGCGGGTATCGCGGCGTTTGCGGCGCGTGCCGAGCCCGGGCTCGGCACGCTGGGAACCTTGGCATCACTCGCAGGCATCTGGAACGCCGACGCCGTACCGGGCTTCCGCACAACGCTTTTCGCGATCGTCGGGGCGGTGGTCCTGTTGGGCGTTGTCGCGGTCGGCCTGCCTGCGGTATGGCGGCGCCCGTCCGCGGTGGCGCTGCTGGTGTTGGCGGCGGCCGCGGTGGTGCTGCCTGCCGCGATGGCGACGGGCGCTGGCATCGCGGCGCTGGAGGCGATCGTGCGCACGCTGCCCGGCGTCGGCGTGGTGCGGGACGGACAGAAGTGGGTCGGGCTGGCGATGCCCGGATACGCGCTGGCCGGCGCGGGCGCGGTGGTGACCTTGCGCCGGTGGATGCCCGCCGTCGCGGCGGCGGCGGCGTGCTGCGCGCTGCTGATCGCGGTGCTTGCCGATCTGGCCGGGGGGGTCTCCGGCAACGTGGTGTCGGTGCGTTACCCGGCCGGGTGGGCGGCCGTTTCGGCGGCGATCAACGCCGACCCTCGTCCGGTGGCCGTACTGCCCGCGGATGTGATGCGGCGCTTCGCGTGGTCGGGACCTGCCCCGGTGCTCGATCCGCTGCCGCGGTGGGTGCGCCCGCAGGTCCTCTCGACCGGCGACTTGACGATCTCGGGTCAGACCGTGCTCGGCGAAGGCCGCCATGCCCGTGACGTTCAACGCCTGCTGCTCGATGGCGCGGATCCGCGCGCGCTCGCTCGCGCCGGCGTCGGCTGGGTCGTCGCCGAGTCGGGCACCGCGGGCCAAACTGGCTCGGCCGAAAGAACTCTCGATCGGCTAGCCGTCGCCTACCGCGACAAAGACCTGACACTGTACCGTGTCGGCGGTGACTACCCGGGCGCGTCGCCGGTTCGTCGCGCGGTGATGATCGCCGGCCATCTGGTGTGGCTCGCGGTTCTGATCGCGGGCGCGGCCGGCTCGGTCGTGGCGGGACGACGAAACGCCTCACGACCCGTCCCGGATACGGTCAGATGACGCCACTGACCAGTCGGCCGGCCCGCACCGACTCGAGCACGGTGCGCATCGCGTCTGCACTCTGCCGCCAGGAGAATTCGGCGCTGCGCGCCTGTGCCTTGCGGCCGAGTTCGTCGCGCCGCAGCGGATCGGTGAGCAGTTCCTCGAGCCAGGTGACGAGCTCTGCGCGGTCGTCGACGAGCACGCCGGTGACGCCGTCGATGATCGAGTCGTTCAGCCCGCCCGAGGATCGATAGCCGATCGTTGGGACGCCGTGCTGGGCCGCCTCGGTGACGGCCAACCCCCAGCCCTCCTTGCGGGACGGCAGCAGATGCACCCAACAACGCTGCACCACCAGGTGTTTCACGGTGTCGTCGACGTGCCCGTGGAAGGTCACGATGTCTGCGATACCGCGATGTTCAGCGTGCTCGACGAGCCGGTGGTGCCACCAGCCCCCGCCGACGACGTCGAGGCGCAGGCCGGGAAATCTGTTGCACAGCAATGCGACCGCGTCAAGCGCATCCTCGATCTGCTTGTGCGGTACCAACCGGCTCAGCACCACAACTCGGGGCGTCGCCGAGCGGGGCGCCGTCAGCGTGTGTGCGGGCGCCTCGTCGAGCCCGTTGCGTACCACCGCGATGCGGTTGAGGCCGACGCCGAGGTCAGCGAGGTCGCGGGCCGAGGGCAGCGACACCGTCACGTACTGGCTGCGCCGGTGCACTCGCGGGGAGAGCGTGGACTCGCAGAACCAGCCCAGCCTGGCCATCCAGCGGCCGGCCACCGGCCACTGCTCACGGTGACAGTGGTGCACGAGCACGACGACGCGCCTGCCGAACACCAGCCGCGCGAAGAACGGCCACCCGTTCTGGGTGTCGATCACCACGTCGGGGCGCACGTGCCGCAGCGGGCCCAGCCTCAGCCGGGCGCCGACAAGTGCGAGCAGAGCCCAGGCATAGACCGAGTAGCGGCCACCGCGCCGGCTGATCCGCACACCGTCTACGACCTCGTCGCGCGGCGCTCCGTCGTATTCGGCGGTGCGCAGCGTCACGTCCACGCCCGAGGCGGCCAGCTGGGTGCCGATGCGCTGCAGATACGCTTCGCTGCCGCCGCCGTCGGGGTGACCGGTGTCGCGCCAGCACAGCAGCAGGACCGTGCCCACCCCCCGCAGTGCGCCGCTCGCGGACCGTTGCGCGTCAGACATCGGGATTCAGCGTAGCCGCTGCGTAGGGTGGGCCCGGTGCACGCCACCGATGTCTTCGCCAGGCGTGCGACGCTGCGCCGATCCGTGCGACTGCTGTCGGAATTCCGCTACGAGCAGCGCAGGCCCGACCGCTTCTACGGCGCCGTGGCGGCCGACACCGCCATGATGGTCGGCGACCTGTGGCGGGCCACCCATGACGAACCCGCGACCGGCCGGCTGCTGCTGGACGTGGGCGGCGGACCGGGATACTTCGCGCCGGTGTTCGCCGACGCGGGAATCCACTACCTCGGCGTGGAACCCGACCCCGCCGAGATGCACTGCGCGCCGTCGGTCGATCGCGGCGGCGGCTCGTTTGTCCGCGCATCAGGGATGGCGCTGCCGTTCGCCGACGACAGCGTCGACATCTGCCTGGCGTCCAACGTGGCCGAGCACGTCCGGCGGCCCTGGCGGCTGGGCGAGGAGATGCTGCGGGTAACCAGGCCCGGCGGCCTGGTCGTGCTGTCGTACACGGTGTGGCTGGGCCCTTTCGGCGGCCATGAGCTGGGCCTGACGCACTACCTGGGCGGGGCGCGCGCCGCTCGCCTCTACACCCGCAGACACGGCCATCCGCCAAAGAACAACTACGGGTCGTCGCTCTTCCCGCTGTCGGCGGCCGAAGGCCTGCGGTGGGCCCGCTCGAGCGACGCGCTGGTCGCCGCATTTCCCCGCTACCACCCCAGATGGGTATGGTGGACAACGTCGGTGCCCATGCTCCGGGAGTTCGTCGTGAGCAACCTGGTGCTGGTGCTGCGGCCGAGATCGTCGCGGCACTGAAACAGGTTCTCGTTTTGCGTGGCGCTGGGTAGTGTGGGCGACACCATGGCTGTGCAATCCAGCGAGCAGGCGCGACCGAGCGCATCGCAGCGCGATCCGCGGGTTCTGCGGGACGACTTCGAGCGCTGGCTGAGCGCCCGGCAGGCCGGCGCCGCGGTGGCGGCCGCAGAGGTGCCGTCGTGGAACGGCATGTCCAGCGAGACGGTCCTGATCGACGCCGGCTGGGACGGTGAATCGCACCGGCTCGTCGTCCGCATCGCGCCTCAGTCGCATGCCGAGCCGGTGTTCCCCCGCTACGACATGCGCTACCAGTTCCTGACCCTTCGCCGGCTCGGCAGCCAGGTCATCCGGCCGGTGGTGCCGCAGGTGTTGTGGTGTGAGGACGACCCCCGCCCGCTGGGGGCGCCGTTCTTCGTGATGTCGCGCGTCGACGGCCAGATCCCCCCGGATGTGATGCCGTACACGTTCGGTTCCTGGGTGAGCGAGGCCGACCCCGCCGACCGCAAGCGGATGCAACGCGCGACGCTGGAGCAACTGGCCCGTGTGCATGGGGCCGCTCCTGCCGACTTCGGCTTCCTCGACCGGCGCCGCCGCGGGGAGACCGCGCTGGGCGCCCACGTCCGGCACACCGCCGAGTACTACGCGTGGATCCGCGGCGACGGCGTGCGTGTGCCGCTGATCGAGCGTGGCCTGGCATGGCTGAGGGAGCACTGGCCCGACGAGTCCAACCCCGTGGTCAGCTGGGGCGACGCCCGGATCGGCAACATCGTCTACCGCAACTTCAGCCCCGTGGCGCTTCTTGACTGGGAAATGGCGACACTCGGGCCGCGAGAGCTCGACCTCGGCTGGATGATCTTCTTTCATCGGTTCTTCGAAGACCTGGCCCACCGCGCGGGCCTGCCCGGGCTGCCCGACTTCTTGCGCCGCGACGACGTCGCCGCCGCGTACGCCGACATCACCGGCTACCGGGCATCGCACCTGGACTTCTACACCGCCTACGCCGCGCTGCAGCACGCGGTCATCATGGTGCGAATTCACCTGCGCGCCGTGGCGTTCGGGCAAGCCGAGCTACCCGCCGATCCCGACGCGATGATCATGCACCGCGACACACTGGCCGCGATGCTCGACGGGACGTACTGGACCGCCCTGGATTCTGCAACGACAGGAGGCACATGACCGCGCAACAGAAGACCGAGTGGGACACGCTGTTCATCGGCGGCAGATGGACCGCACCCTCGACCCGGGACGTCATCGAGGTCCACTCCCCCGCCACCGGTGAGTACGTCGGCCGGGTGCCGGCCGCGGCCGCGGCCGACGTCGACGCGGCTGTCGCCGCGGCCAGGAAAGCCTTCGACGAGGGTCCGTGGCCGTCGACCCCGCCGGCGCAGCGGGCGGCGGTGATCCAGGCGGCGGTCAAGCTGCTCGAGGACCGCAAGGACTACTTCACCTATCTGCTGACCTGTGAGACCGGCGCTCCGCCGACGATCATCGAAACGATGCAGTGGGCCGGGTCGATGGGCTCGCTGGCCTTCTTCGCCGGCGCGGCGGACAAGGTGGCCTGGACCGAGACCCGCAACGGCTCCTACGGCCAGACCATCGTGTCGCGCGAGCCGATGGGCGTGGTCGGCGCGATCGTCGCGTGGAATGTGCCGCTGTTCCTTGCCGTCAACAAGCTCGGCCCGGCGCTGCTGGCCGGCTGCACCGTCGTGCTCAAGCCGGCCGCCGAGACGCCGCTGACCGCCAACGCCCTGGCGGAAGTGTTCGCCGAGGCCGGCCTGCCCGAAGGGGTGCTGTCGGTGGTGCCCGGCGGCATCGAGACGGGCAAGGCCCTGACGTCGAATCCCGACGTGGACATGTTGACCTTCACCGGCAGCTCCGCCGTGGGCAAGGAGGTCGGCAAGCGCGCCGCCGACATGCTCAAGCCCTGCACGCTGGAATTGGGCGGCAAGTCCGCCGCGATCATCCTGGAAGACGTCGACCTGCCCTCGGCGGTGCCGATGCTGGTTTTCTCCGGGGTGATGAACGCCGGCCAGGGCTGTGTGAACCAGACCCGGATCCTGGCACCGCGGTCACGCTATGACGAAGTGGTGGAAGCGGTTTCGCAGTTTGTACAGGCGCTGCCTGTCGGGCTGCCGTCCGATCCCGCCGCGCAGGTCGGGCCGCTGATCTCGGAGCAGCAGCGCCAGCGGGTCGAGGGCTACATCAAGAAGGGCATCGACGAGGGGGCCCGGCTGGTGTGCGGGGGCGGCCGCCCGGACGGCCTCGAAAGCGGCTACTTCGTGGACCCGACGGTGTTCGCCGACGTCGACAACAAGATGACGATCGCCCAGGAGGAGATCTTCGGCCCTGTGCTGAGCATCATCCCCTACGACACCGAAGACGACGCGGTCCGGATCGCGAACGATTCGGTGTACGGCCTGGCGGGCAGCGTGTGGACCACTGACATCCCGAAGGGAGTCGAGATCGCGTCGAAGATCCGCACCGGCACCTACGGAATCAATTGGTACGCTTTCGATCCCGGCTCACCGTTCGGCGGTTACAAGAACTCCGGAATCGGTCGGGAGAACGGCCCGGAAGGCGTCGAGCACTTCTGCCAGCTCAAGAGTGTGCTGATGCCCATGGGCTACCCGGGGACCTGAGTTCGACCCCGGTCGGCACCGGGACCGCCTAGAAGAGCACCCGCACGATCGTCTCGGCCACCGCCGCCGGCTTCTCGGACCCGTCGAGCTCGATCGTGTGCTTCACCGCCAGGTTCACGGTGTTGTCATCGACCTTGGTGGCGTCGATGAGTTCCGACCGTGCCCGGATTCGGCCACCGGCCGGGACCGCGGCCAGGAACCGCACCTTGTTCAGGCCGTAGTTGATGGCCATCTTCGCATTCTCGACTCGGAAGTTGTCCTTGCTCATCGCCGGTATCATCGACAGCGTCAGGAATCCGTGCGCGATGGTTGTGCCGTAAGGGCTTTCGACCTTGGCACGATCGACGTCGATGTGGATCCACTGGTGGTCCTCGGTGACGTCGGCGAAGGCGTCGATCCGCTTCTGGTCGATCTCCTTCCACTCGCCGACTCCGAGTTCCTGGCCGACCAGACCGACCGCGTCGTCAATGGATGAAATTACCTTCATTGCCGGTGCTCCTTTCTGTCTTCTAAACCCTAGCCACCCAGTACCGCGCGCACTTGCCGGCCCAGGGCGACGCCGAAATCACGGTTGTTCTGCTCCGTGAAGTGGATGCCGTCGACACCGTCGGTGCTGATCACCGAGCCCGCGTCGAAGTAGGGCACCTTGACGAACGAGGCCAGCGCCCGGTAGGTCTCGGCCAGCTTGGCGGTCTTCTCCTGCGCGCCTTCAAAAATGAGCTGAAACCACGGGTGTGGCATCGGTCCGAGCGGCGGCGGCGCGACCGGAAGCACCTTCGGCGCCGGATACGTGGTGCCCACCCCACCCGCGCAGGTGAGGACCTGGGTGATCAGCACCCCCATGCCCACGGCGATGTCCAGCGGGCTTCGACCGAAGTGGGCCTTCGTGTCGTTGGTGCCCAGCATGATGATCACCAGGTCCAGTGGCAGGTGGCTGGCCAGGGCGGACGGCAGGTATGCCGATCCGTTCAGTCGCGCATCGGTGGGATCGTCAACCGTCGTGGTCCGGGCGCTGAGGCCCTCCTCGATCACGGCATAGTTGTCGCCGAGCGCCTCGGCCAGCACTCCGGTCCACCGGAGATGCCGCGGATACCTCTCGGTGGGCATACCGTCGGCCGTCGGTACCCAGCCCCAGGTGAGCGAGTCCCCGAAGCACAGCACCTTCTTTTGTGTCATCTTCCTCGCCTTCGCCGTGTGCGAAAACCGTTGCGGCTATACCTCAATTCGCGAGCCCATGACCACGGTGCGATCGGGGGGCAGCCCGAAGTATTCGGCGGCATCGGCGGCGATGTAGGAGGTCGCGATGAACAGACGCTTGCGCCACGGCGCCATCGTAGGTGCCGTGCCCTTCGTCAGCTCGAGCTTCGACAGGAAGTAGGAAGCGTGCTCGATTGCGATCTTGCCCTCCGTCTGCTCGCGCGTGAGCAGATGCAGCGTTGCTGGAACGTTGGGCCGCTCCATGTACCCGAAGCGCGCAGTGACGTGGACGATTCCGTCTTTCGCGTCGGAGAGCGCATCCACCTCTGTCCGCTCGGCATCCGGCACGCGCGGCACCGGCACGGTCTCGATCGAGAAGATGACCACGTGCCGGTGAAGCACGTGATTGTGTTTGACGTTGGCCCGCATCGCCAGCGGGGCGGTCTCTTTGCCGCGGTTGAGGAACACCCCCGTGCCAGGGACCCGCGCCAGTTTCGGGTGCCCTTCGTCGAGCTGTTCGATGAAGTCGTGCAGCGGACCCTCCGCTTCGGTCCGCGCGGCGGTGACGATCTCCTGGCCCCGCTGCCACGTGGTCATCACGGTGAAAGCGGCGATCGCCATCAGGAGGGGCAGCCAGGCGCCGTGGACGAGCTTCGTCAGGTTGGCCGCGAAGAACATCAGGTCAACAGTCAGCAGGGCACCGCCGCCGATCACGAGCAGCCACAGCGGAGTCCGCCACCTGATGCGGGCGATGTATAAGAACAGCAGCGTGGTGATCGTGATCGTCCCGGTCACCGCCATGCCGAACGCGTACGCGAGCGCTGCGGAGCTACGGAAGGCAAACACCAGGATGAGCACCGCCACCATCAGCAGGCCGTTGATCCACGGCACGTAGATCTGGCCGATCGTCGACTCGGACGTGTGCACGACCCGCAACCGGGGCAGGTAGCCGAGTTGCGCGGCCTGCGAGGTCACCGAGTACGCCCCGGTGATCACCGACTGGGACGCGATCACCGTTGCGGCGGTGGCCAACACCACCATCGGCAGTCGTGCCCAACCCGGGGGGAGCAGAAAGAACGGCGCACCCACCGCACCCTCGTCGCCGAGCAGCAGCGCGCCCTGCCCGAAATAACTCAGGGTGCACGCCGGCAGTACCAGAAGCAGCCAGCCCCGCGTGATCGCACGCCGACCGAAGTGACCCATGTCGGCGTACAGCGCCTCCGCGCCGGTGACGGAGAGCACGACCGCTGCCAGCGCGAAGAACGCGATGCCGAAGTGGGCCACCATGAACCTCAGGGCATACAACGGCGACAGGGCCGCCAGGATCTCGGGATGGCCGGCGATGCCGTTCACCCCGCAAGCGCCGATCGCGGTGAACCAGGCGACCATCACCGGCCCGAACAGACGCCCGACCGTTCCGGTGCCGCGGCGCTGGATAGCGAACAGCCCAACGATGATCACCGCGGTGATCGGCACGACCCACCCCGCCAACCCCGATTCGACCACCTTGAGGCCCTCGACGGCGGACAGCACCGAGATGGCGGGCGTGATCATGCTGTCGCCGAAGAACAACGCGGCACCGAAGATGCCGAGCGCGGCCAGGATCATCGCCGTGCGGCGACCGCGCGCCCCACCCCAGCGCCGCACCAGCGTGATGAGCGCCATGATGCCGCCCTCGCCGTCGTTGTCGGCGCGCATCACCAGGGTCACGTAGGTCAGGGTGACGATGATCATCACAGACCAGAAGATCAGTGACACGATGCCGTACACGTGATCCCGGCTGAGCGGCACCGGGTGCGGGTCGTTGGGATTGAAGACGGTCTGGATCGTGTAGATCGGGCTGGTCCCGATGTCGCCGAATACGACACCGAGTGCGCCGACCACAATGCTCAATCGGACGCGTTCTGCGCCGCGGGCTGCGGGAAGCGGCGGCGCGGGTGCGGGATTTGTCGACACGACGGGGTCCTTGGTTGGTGGATCCGCACGCTATTGTGCCGTAGCCGGCGTGACACCGTTCACCGGGATGCCGAGCCGCCGCCGCTCGAGGCGTGCGAGCCGCTACGGTGGGGGTGATGGACAGCAAGCGGGGTCGCGACCAGATGATCGCCTTGGTCGCTGCCCACGGCGCCCTGACCGAGGGAGTGGTGCATGCATCGCGTCTGATGATCGCCGAGGGGCATGGCAATTTCGCCGGGCATCTTGATCATCATCGTGCGGAGTTGAACGTGATGATCGGCGAACTCGCCCTCTGGGCCGAGAGTTTCGGAAAGTGGCCCCCCTTGGACGTGAGCCACGCGATACACGCGTCTGCGCTGGACGAACCACCCGTTCCTGCAGGCTCCGGTGAGTTCGCGCGCGACCTGCTTCTGGCCCGCGAGAGGGTGAAGTCGCGGCGCGCCGACGTGTTGGCCGAGCTCACGAACACGCGCTTGGTCCTGGGCCCGGCCGGACTGCCCGTCGACGAACTCACCGCGTATCGGCGACAGGTCCGGGTGTGGGCCGGTGAAGCGCTTGACCTGGTGACCTGCGTCCACCGCCTGACCCTGGCCGATCGGTACATCCGGTGCTTCCAGCAGTTCTGCGCTGACGCGCAGCGTAACGCCGAGGCCCGCCGGGCAGGCGCGGCGCTTCTGCGCAAGTGGATGGACGACCTGGAGGAAGCCGACCGCGAGGGCGAACTGGTCCTGGCCGAGGCGTGCGGCTACGGGCACATCGTCGAGTGCTACCGATCGGGGGTGCGGTCATAGAACCGCGGGTCAGAAGGCTTCCTCGCGGAGTTCCATCACCGACAGGTCGACTGCCTCGACGATCCGGCGTTCGGCCGCCAACCGTGGCAGCACGTTCTTGACGAAGAAATTCGCCCCCGCGACCTTTCCGGAATAGAACGTGCGATCCTTCGAATCCGGTTCGGCGTCGAGCGCGTTCAGCGCGATCTCGGCCTGGTGCAGCAGCAGCCAACCGATCAGCAGGTCGCCGACGGCCAGCAGAAACGGCACCGACTCCAGACCGAGGCGGTACAGTTCACGCGCGTTCTGCGCGGAGTCGACGAGGAAGCCGGTCAGCGCGGTGACCATGGCTTGCAGATCGTAGAGCGCGCTGGCCAGCACACAACGGCCCTCGGCGAGCTCAGGGCGCCCGGTGTCGCTGTTCAGGAACTTCTGGATCTGCGCGACCACATGCTGCAGCGCGACGCCCTGGTCGCGGGCGATCTTGCGGAAGAAGAAGTCCTGCGCCTGAATCGCGGTGGTGCCCTCATACAGGCTGTCGATCTTGGCGTCGCGGATGTATTGCTCGATCGGGTAGTCCTGCAGAAAGCCCGACCCGCCGAACGTCTGCAGCGACTCGGTCAGGCACTGGTAGGCGCGTTCGGAACCGACCCCTTTGACGATCGGCAGCAGCAGATTGTTGACTCGATCGGCCAGCTCGGCGTCGGCGCCCGACACGTGCGACGCGACAATCGGATCCTGGTGGGCGGCGGTATAGAGGTAGAGGGCACGCAGCCCTTCGGCGTAGGCCTTTTGGGTCAGCAGCGCACGGCGCACGTCGGGGTGATGAATGATCGTGACACGGGGCGCTTTCTTGTTGGTCATCTGGGTGAGATCGGCGCCCTGCACCCGCGTCTTCGCGTAGTCGAGTGCGTTCAGGTACCCGGTTGAAAGTGTGGAAATAGCCTTGGTGCCCACCATCATTCGCGCGTACTCGATCAGCTTGAACATCTGCGCGATGCCCCTGTGCGTGTCGCCGACCAGCCACCCCGTTGCTGGAACGCCGTGCTGGCCGAACGTCAATTCGGTCGTCGCGGAGACCTTCAGGCCCATCTTGTGCTCTAGGCCCGTGACGAACACCCCGTTGCGCTCACCGGGTTGGCCGCTCTGCGGATCGAACAGGTACTTGGGGACCAGGAAGAGGCTGAGCCCCTTGGTTCCCGGGCCGGCGCCCTCGGGCCGGGCCAGCACCACATGAAGGATGTTCTCGAACAGGTCGTCGGTGTCGCCATTGGTGATGAATCGCTTGACGCCGTCGATGTGCCAGGTGCCGTCGGGTTGCTGGATCGCCTTGGTTCGGCCCGCGCCGACATCCGACCCGGCGTCGGGTTCGGTCAGCACCATCGTGGCGCCCCAATTGCGGTCTGCCGCCAGTGCCGCCCAGTGGCGCTGTTGCTCGTTGCCGATGTGGTAGAGGATGTTGGCGAACGCCGGGCCCGCCAAGTAGAGGAACACCGCGGGGTTGGCGCCGAGGACGAACTCGTTGATCGCCCAACCGACGACCGACGGCGCCGCCACACCGCCGATGTGCTCGTCGAGCCCGATCCGGAACCACTCGCCCTGCTGCCACGCCCGCAGTGACTT
>NZ_DATFYW010000103.1:0-5826 GCF_035314905.1 Mycobacterium sp. | reverse complement strand
CGGACGGCGCGGTGGCGGTGTCCAACGCGCACGGCACGGTGACCGGCGCGGCCGGCGGTGTGCTGCTGCGCCCGTTCGCGCGGCTCATCTCCAAAGCGGGTGACAGCGTCACCACCTACGGCGACCCTTGGAACATGAACTAGCGCTTCCGGCCGGCTAATCCTTGTCGGCGCTCGTCGTCTCGGCGGTGTCCGGGCTGGGCCCGGTACCCGGGCCCAGCGTGCGCCGGCCCACCTGGCCGTCGGTTGACAGGATGTCGCGGATCTCCGTCAACAGGCTCAGCTCAGTATCCTGAGCCTGCTCGATCTCGCCGCGCTTGCGGTAGGTGTTGTAGGGCAACACCACCACGAAGTACACCAGCGCGCCGATCAGGATGAAGTTGATGGCTGCCGACAGCACGACGTTGAGGTCGATGGTCTGCCCGCCGCCGATGTTGATTCTCAAGATGCCGTAACTGGACTGGCTGCCCGCTCCGATCCGGTTGACGAGCGGCTGGATGATGCTGTCAGTGAATTTGGTGACGAGTGCCGTGAATGCGGTACCGATGACGACCGCGACCGACAGGTCGACGATGTTGCCGCGCGCCAGAAACTCCTTGAAGCCTTTCAGCATGGGATGACCCTCCCGTAGTTCGGCCAACGGACCGTGAGCCGAACGTTAGTCCCATCGGGGCTCGGGGGAGGGCAAGCGTGAGGTTTCGGCCGGCAGATGATGTCAGCTGGCCGCGGCCGCCGGCGCGGGAGACGGCGCGGACTTGCTTGCGGAGGAACTCGACGTGTCGGACCCGCCCGACGAGTCGCCGCCGCCGCTCGCGGGCTTGTCGCCGCCCGACGAGCCCTTTCCCGACGGCAACCGGCTGTCGGTGCGGTAGAAGCCGGGACCCTTGAACACCACGCCCACCGAGTTGAACAGCTTGCGGAGCCGGCCGGAGCACTTCGGGCAGGTCGTCAGCGCATCATCGGTGAAGGCCTGCACCGCATCGAACCGGTTGTCGCATTCGGTGCACGCGTAGGAATAGGTCGGCACAGAAACCTCCGATTAGGCTAGCTTGTTAGCACTCTACCTATTCAAGTGCCAACGGGAAAGCCGCATTCCCGGGTCGAGACAACGTCACAAGCCCACGGGCGGGCGTCAGCGCATGCGTCATCGGCACGTCGTGGGGTTCGGCCGGCAACTCGTCGACGAGCTCGTCGTCGCGTACCACGGCGATCAGTCGTGCGCCCGGATCGCGGAAGCTCAGCGAGCGGTCGTAGAACCCGGCACCGCGGCCCAGCCGTGCCCCGTGGCGGTCGACGGCCAGCGCGGGCACGAACACCGTGCCCGCGCTCGCCAGCGCGGCCGGCGCCAGCCACGGACCACTCGGCTCGAGTAACCCGAACGGGGCAGCCACCAGCCCGGCGCGCCGGTACTCGGCCCACCGCAACGGCAGCGGCGTCCCGTCATCCGACGTGCGCGCCACCGGCAGCAGCACCCGAACGCGCAGGTCGAGCAGGATGCCCGGCAGGTCGGGATAGCCCGGCTCGGTTTCGAGCGGCGCGTACGCGGCAACAATCTCGTCATCGCTCACCAAGGCGGCCAGGTGCTCACCGAGGGCCCGGCGCTCGGCCCGGCGGACGGTTTCGGGCACCGATCGCCGCGCGGCGACTCGCTCTGCCCTGATGCGGTCCTTTAACGTGAGCGCCACCGGTACACGATGACAGGGGGATTACAGCGATGGAACAGAGAGCCGAGCGCCCGCTGGCATTAGGGTGTCAGTGATGACACGGCCACACCCGGCGATACCCCGGACCGCGATCGTGCCGGCAGCCGGTCTGGGCACCCGGTTCCTGCCTGCAACCAAGACGGTTCCCAAGGAGTTGCTGCCCGTCGTCGACACTCCCGGCATCGAGTTGGTCGCTGCCGAGGCGGCCGAGGCCGGCGCGGAGCGGCTTGTCATCGTCACCTCCGAAGGCAAGGACAGCGTCGTCGCCCATTTCGTCGAAGACCTTGTACTGGAAGGGACACTCGAGGCGCGCGGAAAGCAGGCGATGCTCGAGAAGGTGCGTCGCGCGCCGGCCCTGATCAAAGTGGAATCCGTCGTCCAGCGCGAGCCGCTCGGCCTCGGCCATGCCGTCTCCTGCGTGGAGCCGGTGCTGTCCGACGACGAGGACGCGGTGTCGGTGCTGCTGCCCGACGACCTCGTGCTGCCGACCGGCGTGCTGGAGACCATGTCCAAAGTGCGCGCCAAGCGCGGCGGCACGGTGCTGTGCGCGATCGAGGTGCCCCCGCAGGAAATCAGCGCCTACGGCGTGTTCGACGTCGAGGAAGTTCCCGACGCGGTCAACCCGAATGTGTTGCGCGTCAAGGGGATGGTGGAAAAGCCCAAGTCAAAGGACGCTCCGTCGCCGTACGCGGCCGCGGGTCGTTATGTTCTGGACCGGGCGATCTTCGATGCGCTGCGGCGGGTGCCGCGCGGCGCCGGCGGTGAGATCCAGCTGACCGACGCGATCGCGCTGCTGATCCAGGAGGGCCATCCTGTACACGTCGTCGTGCACCGCGGCTCTCGACACGACCTGGGAAATCCCGGAGGCTACCTCAAAGCTGCGGTTGACTTTGCATTGGATCGTGACGACTATGGCCCAGACTTGCGGCGCTGGTTGGTCGAACGATTGGGCTTGACCGAACAGTAGGCGCGTGCCGGGCCCACACTCGACGGCAGAAAGGCATGCTGTGCGTTCGGTGGAGGAGCAGCAGGCTCGTGTAATGGCCGCGGCGGTCGCCCCGAGGCCGGTGCGCGTCGCCATTGCCGAGGCGCAAGGCCTGATGTGCGCCGAAGAAGTGGTCACCGAGCGCCCGCTGCCGGGGTTTGATCAGGCCGCCATCGACGGATACGCCGTCCGCAGCGTCGACGTGGCGAGCGTCGGGGACTCCGACGATCTCGACGACGACGCTGAATTCGAGCCGGACGGCGTGGAGGTGCGGCTCCCGGTCGTCGGCGAGATCGAGGCCGGCGCCCGCACACCCAGTCGGCTCCAGCCGCGGCAGGCGGCGCGGGTGCAGACGGGCGCGCCGATTCCGACCCTGGCCGACGCGGTGCTGCCGCTGCGCTGGACCGACGGCGGCGATTCCAAGGTTCGGGTGCTGCGCGGGGTGAGGTCGGGCGCCTACATCCGGCGGGCGGGCGACGATGTGCAGCCCGGCGACGTGGCTGTACGCGCCGGCGCCATCATCGGTGCGGCGCAGGTGGGGCTGCTCGCTGCGGTGGGGCGGGAGCGCGTGCTGGTTCACCCCCGGCCACGGCTGTCGGTGATGAGCGTCGGTGGTGAGCTCGTCGACATCAACCGCACGCCGGGCAACGGCCAGGTGTACGACGTCAACTCCTATGCGCTGGCGGCGGCAGGCCGTGACGCCGGCGCCGAGGTGAACCGGGTCGGGATCGTCAGCACCGACCCCAAGGAGCTTCGCGAGACGGTCGAAGGCCAGCTCAACCGGGCAGAACTGGTCGTGATCGCGGGAGCCGTCGGCGGCTCGGCCGCCGAGAACATTGTGTCTGTGCTGTCCAAGCTCGGTGAGATTGAGGTCAGCCGGGTCGCGATGCATCCGGGCTCGGTGCAGGGTTTCGGTCAGCTGGGTCCCGAAGGGGTGCCGACGTTCCTGCTGCCCGCTAACCCGGTCGGCGCGCTGGTGGCTTTCGAGGTGATGGTCCGCCCGCTGATCCGGTTGTCGCTGGGGAAGCGCCAGCCGATGCGCCGCGTCGTCGAGGCGCGCACGCTGTCGCCGATCTCATCGGTCCCCGGTCGCAGGGGATACCTGCGAGGGCAGCTGATGCGGGATCAGGACAGCGGCGAGTACCTGGTGCAGGCGCTCGGCGCGCCCGGTGCGTCGTCGCACCTCCTCGCCACCCTGGCCGAGGCGAATTGTCTTGTGCTCGTGCCGAGCGACGCCGAACAGATCCGCACGGGCGAGATCGTCAGCGTCGCGTTCCTGGCCCAGCGCGGCTGAGCAACGGAGCCGGCGTCGCGTGAAGATTCTCCGTTCTACCTCCATACACCCGGGATGGCCCGCGACCGTCGGGCCCATTCGGGTGCCGGTCGGACTCGTCCGGCTGCGGCCCGTGCGGATGCGCGACGCCGCACAGTGGAGCCGCATCCGGCTGGCCGACCGCGGCCACCTCGAGCCGTGGGAACCGAGCGCCGATTTGTATTGGGAAGCGCGGCAGAGTATCTCGGCGTGGCCATCGGTCTGTTCCGGGCTGCGCGCCGAGGCCCGGAAGGGCCGGATGCTGCCGTTCGCGATCGAGCTCGACGGCCAGTTCTGCGGCCAGATGACGGTCGGCAACGTCACGCACGGCGCGCTGCGCTCGGCGTGGATCGGGTACTGGGTGGCCAGCACGGCGACGGGCGGCGGGGTCGCCACCGCGGCGCTCGCACTGGGGCTGGACCACTGTTTCGGGCCGGTGATGCTGCATCGCGTCGAGGCCACGGTTCGGCCGGAGAACGCGGCGAGCCGGCGTGTGCTTGCCAAGGTGGGCTTCCGGGAGGAAGGCCTGCTGCAGCGCTACCTCGACGTTGACGGGGCATGGCGTGACCATCTGCTGGTGGCCATCACCGTCGAGGAGGTGTACGGGTCTGTGACATCCGCGTTGGTCCGGGCCGGCCACGCGAGCTGGTCCTAAGCCGTTACGGATGTGACTCAAGTGGCCCGTGGTGCTTGTCTGTATCGAATTACAGGTGTGTAATTGTCATCGTCATCGCTACTTCTATTGGGACCGGCGCGCCTCATGCCTTCGCGCTGATCACGGACCTAGCCTGGCGCTGAAAGGAGCAGGCAGCATGCCAAGCGTCCCCCAATCACTTCTGTGGATCTCCCTTGTGGTGCTTTGGCTGTTCGTCCTCGTTCCGATGCTGATCAGCAAGCGCGACGCGGTGCGCCGCACTAGCGATGTCGCTCTGGCCACCCGCGTGCTCAACAGCACCGGGGCCCGCAAATTGCGGCGCGGCCCGGCGGCGGGGCATCGCAGCGATCCGGCCTGGCAGCCCCCTGACGACGTCGACGACCTCGACGACGACGAGGCTGAAACGGCCCCCCGGGCGGTGGTGGTGACCGGCGTCGACGAGGCCGTAGCCGACGAGGAGCCCGACTATCTCGACGTCGATGTCGTCGAAGAGGACTCCGGCGCGCTGCCGGTGGGCTCGAGCGAAGCCGTCGAACCCGAGCCGGAACCGGAGTGCCAACCCGAGGAGCCGGTCGCCGAAGACCTCCACGAAGACGAGGAGGCCGAAGAGCCGGTCGCCTCCGAGGACGACGGCACCGCGGACGAGTACGAATACGTCGAGGACACGTCAGGCCTCGAGTCGGGCGACGAGCCCCCGACCACGGTGTCGCCGAGCGCTTCGCGTCGCCGGATGTACGACTCGAAGACCGCGGCCGCCGTCAGCGCGCGCAAGTACAAGTTCCGCAGGCGGATGGTGTCCGTGATGGCGCTCGTGCTGATCGTCTCGGCGGCCGCGGCGTTCACGGGGTGGCCGCAGGGGAAGTGGTTGTGCGCCACCGCTGGAGTGATCACCCTGTTGTACTTGGCCTATCTGCGGCGGCAGACCCGCATCGAGGAACGGTTGCGGCGGCGGCGCATGCAGCGGATGGCACGGTCTCGGCTGGGCGTGGAGAACACCAGCGACCGAGACGTCGACCTGGCGCCGTCGCGGCTGCGGCGCCCGGGCGCCGATGTGCTGGAAATCGACGATGAGGATCCGGTCTTCGAGCACTTGGACTACACGCCTGGGCCGATGGACTATCAACTTCCGCGCGCGGCCGGCCAGTAGGGCCGGCGACATCGCCCGAACGGGT
>NZ_DATFYW010000102.1:0-4160 GCF_035314905.1 Mycobacterium sp. | reverse complement strand
CTTCTGATGGTGGCGGTGCGCGTTGCATCGCTGCCCGGATTACTCTCGACCACAACAATTTTCGGCGTTCGTGAAGAACTTCCCGAAAAGCCCGAGCCGGGCACCGTCGGCCTGGTACTCGCCGAGGGCACCGTGGTCGGTGAATCAGCGATTCCCCCCGGCTATTTCGCCGACCATACCCCACCCGCGCTGTTGATGCTGCACCCGCCGTCGGAAACCATGCCGTCCCTGCCCGAATGCACGGGAGCGGCATCGGGTTGCGTGCTGCTGCCGGGCCTTCCGCATCTGGGGCTGGAGCACCGGGCGGCATGGGTCGAGGCGGAAGCCGACGGGACCGTCACCTCGATGGTCAGTCGGGTCGGCGTGGACCCGATCAGCCATCCCGACACCGCGATTCTGGCGATGCTGCTCGCCGCGTGAGTGACTGGCGTACGCGCTGTCGGGAAGATCGCACGGTCCCGCCGGCCGGGGACGAGTTCCCGCCGGCCGGGGACGAGGCGACGGGAAGCTCGGGTGCCCGCAGCCGCCGGCCGAGGGCGGCCGGGCCATCGCGGCTGGTCAGCGCGCTGGCCGGCGGCGCGGAGCGGCGCACGCGGCCTCTGCCGCAGCGGAGGGCGACGGCGACCAAGGTCCCCGCGTTCATGGAGTCAGCAAATGCGCGTATGACAACGTTGGTTTGCTTGCCGGTTGCCCTGGAAAAGGTTGTTTCCACACGGACCGTTACGAGACCAACAGTACCGTAACCGGCTGCCCGCCCCGCAACGGAATTTGCCTGGTAGAGCGGCAAGAACGGCAGCGAGGCGGCTCACTTTCGACTGCTCGGCGAGGGCCGCGAGTTATCGCGTTTCTGCACTTACGCTATTTATTCGCCATTTGCACTTGGTTGCACGCAAAACACTCGCTACCATGATCAGCAAATCCGCTCGCCGGATTCGTCTGCCAGCCCCTGGAGGTCAGATCAATGAGCAAGACGTTCGCAGCCCGCCTGAACCGCCTGTTCGACACGGTGTATCCCCCAGGCCGCGGACCGCATACGTCGGCGGAGGTCATCGCCGCGCTCAAGGCTGAGGGCGTCACGATGTCCGCTCCCTACCTGTCGCAGCTGCGCTCGGGCAACCGAACAAACCCGTCGTCGACGACGATGGCCGCCCTTGCCAACTTTTTCCGTATCAAGCCTGCATATTTCACCGACGACGACTACTACGAGAGGCTCGACAAAGAGCTGACCTGGCTCGCCAACATGCGAGACGACGGCGTGCGGCGCATTGCGGCGCGCGCGGTCGGGTTGTCGTCGCAGGCCCAAGACGACATCGCCGCGAAGGTTGAGGAGTTGCGCCGCAGGGAGCACCTCGACGATTAGCCGAACCCCGCGTTAGCCGGGCATCCGGCGAAGCTCGGCGGGTTCGCGTTGCAACTCCGGTCCACGTTGCCGCGTCAACTCGCGGTATTGCGACGCAATCTCCAGGATCCACTCACGGTCCGAGTAGGTCTGCGGCTGACGCAGCCAAGCGAGGCCCGGAAACGGCGCCCGGCCACTGGCGTCGCGGCTACCGTCGTAGATCCACCGTGCGACCCCGCGGGCCTGTTCCCACGGGGCCGCGGGCGGCTCTTCGGTGGCGACATCGGCCGACGGGGCGGGCGCGGCCTCCCGCGCCGCGGCCGTGGCCTCCAGGAACAGGGCGTCCGAGATCAGCGACATCCGCTCGGCTACCCGAAAGACAAGCGGACCTCGTGGACGGACGCCGATGCCGACGTCGGGCCAGCGCCGCTCCAGCTCGTGCAGCAGCGGGTCGATGGTGCGAAGCTCACGTCGGGCGCCGAACCAGTCTTCGACGCTGGGCAGCAGCGACCCGCCGGCCACGACCAGCATCGCGCACGCCAGCAACGTGATCGCGGACCCGACCCCGACGAACCGCGTCGTGCCGAAAGCCCGCAGCAGGAAGAAGGCGCTGGCCAGAACGATGAGTGCGGTCCCGATCGTGAACACGAACAGAGCGCGTCCACGGCGGCTCAGGCTGGAGCACCGCATCCCAACCCAGGACACCACGCTGAGTGCGAACAGCACGTACAGCAGCGGCAGAAGCCACGGCAGCGAGGTGTGCGACTTGAGGTTCCGCAGCAGATACACCTGCGGCGCCATCTCGGGCTGTTGGCCGTCGGCGAAGAACAGACCCACACTGATCGCGGCGATCACCGTCGCCACGCCGTAGTGCGCCCAAGCCAGCCGCCGCGTCACGGCGGGCTTGTGCGTCGACGCGACGGTCAGGATCATCACGCAGCTGGCTGCTGCGCACAGCGTCAACGCGACCTGCGAGAACGCGATCGAGATGTTCGGCCAGTGCAGCACGGTGTCGATCAGCAGCGTGAGCGGTTGCCAGTTCAGTGCGGCGACCACGGCCAAGCTTCCGAGTGCCAGCATCATCGCGGCGCTGACCACGGACTGCTTGTTGACCAGGGCCCAGCCGATGCGTAACCCCGTCGCCACCCCGAGCAGCGCGGCGATCACCCAAACGATCAACCAAACGCCTCTCCGAGGCGCACCTGGACAATCGACGAGCGATCAGACGGCAGCCGGCCAAGCCGGTAACCGAGCAGCGCGGCGAAGTCCTCGGCGTCCTGCTCCGCCTCCTCCCCGCTGGGCCCCATGCATCCCGTGCGCTGGTTGAGCATGTATCCGATCAGGTCATCGCTGGCCAGCTCGGTGGTGTCGCGTGCGGCCTGCACCACCGGAATCCCCTCATGTCCGAGGACCAGGTGTCCGAGCTCGTGCGCCAGCGTCCGGTCCCACGCCGGCAGGCCCTTCTGGATCAGGAACACGTCGTGATCGGCGTACTGCCGCCACTGACCGCACACACCGGGCGGCAGGTCGGCCATCTCGATCTCGATCCGCCGACCACGGTCGACACTGACCGCCTCGACCAATCGGAGGATCGAAACCTCCCCCCGGCGGGGAGCCAAGTCGAGCACTGCTGACACCGCACCGGCAACTCTGCGGCTGGCAGGCATACGAGTCCTCTCCACTTGTCGGTCACCGGTCCGGGCAACCCGACGTAACCCGCAGGGCCTAGTGGAGGAAGCGCGCTATGCCCTCAGTTCGAACCAAGTGACCGGCCTTGGCCTGTCGATATCCAATGAAACCCCCGCCCGCCGTCAACAGCAATATGCCGCCGACTCCCGGCAAGGCGAGGGCGGCCATCTGCGTCACCCCCGCGGTTCGTAGGTAATCACTGTAGCCAGTCCGGAAACCGGACGACAGGCCGACGTCGTGGCCGACCTCGCCCGGCATCGGCTCGAGCGGCTCGTTCTTCACCTCGGCGGGTGCCCCGGGCGTCCCGCGGGGCAGCTCGACGCGCGGGCCGGGGCCGACGCCGCCGACCGCAGGCTCGGGCGGCACGACCAAGGGCAGCGTCAACACCGGCGGTCCGGCTTCCGGTGCAGGGGCCTCCGCTGGTCCTGCCGTCGCACCGATAATGTCGGGCTCGACCGGGCCCGGTTGAGGCTGCTGCGGTGGGCCCGGCGTGATCACCGGCGGCGGCCGCCGGCCGTGGTGTCGCGACGGACCACTGCCGCTGCCGGGAGGCGGGGTGCCGACTCCCCCGTCCCCGCCGTTGCCGCCGTCGTCGCAGGGATCGTGGGCGCCGGAGCCGTCGCCCTGCCCGGGTTTGTCTCCCCCGGGTTTGTTTCCCCCGGGTTTGTCTCCCCCGGGTTTGTCTCCCCCGGGCCACTGGCCGGGACGGCGCTGGCCCGGGTTGTCGCCCCGCTGCGGGCTCGTGGTTCCCTCCGTGACGCCGGTCGTCTTGTCGCGGTTGAGGCCGCCGCCACTGCCGGGATGGGAGCCGCCGCCGTCATGTTGGCCGACGCCACCGGTGTCGGCCAGAGCGGCGACAAGGCCGGGACCACCGACCAGCAAGCCGCCGACGATGACGCAGGCAGCCGCCGCGTACTGCAGGCCCGAGCGGTCCACAATCTCCTTCACAACACCCGCGACGCCATTGCCCGCCGGCGCGCCCCGTGTTGCGCCATTGTCGCATATCGGCTATGTCCCGATTGCTCCCATCAGCAGAAAGCAAGGGGTTTGCCCACGGGCGTTAGTGTTGTCCACAATCGCGATGCGCCGACGAAATAACCGGGAGGCAAGCCGGGATGGGCCTGTTCACCAA
>NZ_DATFYW010000101.1:0-41720 GCF_035314905.1 Mycobacterium sp. | reverse complement strand
GGTATCCGCGCCGAAGAAGATCAGATCACCGTCGCTGGCCGCGGTGCGGCCCAGAATTCCGGTGACCGCCGCATCGCTCAGGAATTTCAAGATCGGCGATTGCAATCCGTCGCGCCCCTGGGAGACATCGTTCACTTTGATGTAGGCCAGCCCCTTCGCGCCGAAGCGGGCCACGTAGGCGGTATAGTCATCGATCTCCTTGCGCGTGAGCTTCCCGCCCTGCGGCACGCGCAACGCGGCCACGCGGCCGCGCGGGTCGGCCGCCGGCCCGGCGAACACCTTGAAGTCGCAGCCCCGGACGAGATCGGCCACATCGACCAATTCCAGCGTGACTCGCAGATCGGGCTTGTCCGAACCGTAGCGGCGCATCGCCTCGGCATACGTCATGCGCGGCAGCGGGTTCGGCAGCTCTACGTCGAGCACCTGCTTGAACAGGGACCGCACCAAGCCCTCCATCAGCTCCTGAATTTGCGCCTGATCGAGGAACGAGGTCTCGATGTCGAGCTGGGTGAACTCCGGCTGGCGATCGGCGCGGAAGTCCTCGTCGCGATAGCAGCGCGCGATCTGGTAGTAGCGTTCCATGCCTGCCACCATCAGCAGCTGCTTGAACAGCTGCGGGCTCTGCGGCAGCGCGTAGAAGTCGCCGGGCTGCAGCCGGGCGGGCACCAGGAAGTCGCGGGCCCCCTCCGGTGTCGAGCGCGTCAGCGTCGGGGTCTCGATCTCGACGAAGTCGTGCCTGCCCAACACCTCTCGCGCGGCGGCACTGACCTTGGAGCGCAACCGGATCGCCGATCCCGGACCTTCGCGGCGCAGGTCCAGGTACCGGTACTTCAGCCGCGCCTCCTCCCCCGCCGGCTCGTCGAGCTGAAACGGCAGCGGGGCGCTTTCACCGAGCACGGTCAGCGACGTGGCGTTGACCTCGATGTCGCCCGTCGGCAGCTCGGGGTTCTCGTTGCCCTCGGGCCGGATCTCGACAACGCCCTCGACCGCGACGCAGAACTCGGCCCGCAGGCGGTGCGCGTGAGCCAGCACATCGGGTTCGCGGAACACCACCTGCGACACCCCGGACGCGTCGCGCAGGTCGATGAAGATGAGGCCGCCGTGGTCACGCCGACGCGCGACCCACCCGGCCAACGTCACCTTCTGTCCGGCGTCGGCGGCCCGCAACGAACCGGCGGCGTGACTGCGCAGCACAAAAACTCCCTGCCGATAACTTGATGAAGACGACTGCCCAGTCTAGATGCGCCGAAACAGCGGTAGCTTGGCGCTCGTGGATGAGCGCTCGCGCGAAGACCGTTCATTGGGCACGAGCATCGCGGTGGTGGGGCCCGGCGCCGTCGGGTCGACGGTGGCGGCCCGCCTGCACACCGCCGGCTATTCCGTCGTCCTGTGCGGTCGCACGTTCCGGGACCACCTCGATGTTCGGCCCGACGGCAGCGATCCGATCATCGTCGGCGGGCCGGTGCACACCGACCCCGCCGAGTTGAGCGGGCCCGTCGATCTCGTGCTGCTCGCCGTAAAGGCGACCCAGAACGACGAGGCGGCCCGCTGGCTGGCGGTGCTGTGTGACGAGAACACCACCGTATGCGTGCTGCAGAACGGGGTCGAGCAGGTAGATCAGGTGCAGCCGCACTGCCCCCGCTCCACGGTCGTGCCGGGAATCGTCTGGTTCCCGGCGGAGACGCAGCCCGGCGGCTGGGTGCGGCTGCGTGGGGAGCCCCGGGTGACGCTGCCCGCGTCCGCCGTGTTCGTCGCCGGCGTCCTGGGTGCGGCCGGCTGCGTCGTTACCAGGGCGGCCGACTTCACCACGGAGGCGTGGCGCAAGCTGCTGGTCAACGCGCTGGCGGGGCTCGAGGTGCTCACGGGCCGACGCTCGGGCATGTTCCGGCGCGACGACATCGCGGCGCTTGCGCGGTCCTACCTGCGAGAATGCCGCGCGGTGGCCCGCGCCGAAGGCGCCGACCTCGACGACCGCGCGGTCGAGGAGATGGTTGACATGTTCCGCCGTGCTCCCGACGACATGGGTACCTCGATGCTGGTCGATCGTGAGGCGCAGCGGCCGCTGGAGTGGGATGTCCGCAACGGTGTGATCGTCCGCAAGGCACGCATCCACGGCCTGCCGGTGCCGATCAGCGAGGTTGTCGTGCCGCTCCTCGCCGCCGCGAGCGACGGGCCCGGCTGAGGCTCAGTACACCTCGGCCCAGGCCACGCGGCGGTCGTGGTCGGGGTCGTCGACGACGACGTCGCGCGTCGAGCGGATGACGCGGGTGGCTCGCCGGGGGACGTCGTAGTGCGGCCAGTCCTGCACGGTGCCGTCGTGCGCGAAGTCCAGCCACGCGCGCTGCATGCGCCTGCCCACCGACGGCTGCACACGGCGTCCCAGCGGATGCAGCTTCCGGCCCAGAAACGAGCCGTAGCTGTGGTGGACGTGAACGATCTCGCTGCCGTGGGTGGCGCCGAGGCCGAGGGCCCGCAGGCTCAGGCCGACGTGGTCGAAGCGATAGCAGTGGGTCGGCGCCGTGGCGCTGTACGCGTCGGCGAACGCCCATGTCGGGCCGCCGAACATCACGTCGGAGCCGACGGCGATCGCCGCCCGCCGCCGCGGATAGTCCGGATACGCGGCAACCACGCGGTCGCGCGCGTCCGGCGCCACGCGGTCGAAATACGCGTCGATCGACGCGGGTGTGGTCGGCAGCATCGGCGGCTTGGACCACGCGAACATCGTCGCTTCGTGGCTGTTCGTTCCGACGATGAGCGGCAGTCGGGCCAGCTCGCCGGCACGGGCGGCGGCGATCGGATGGCGCGGCAGCAGGTCGACGCCGTACGTGAGCCCGTAGGCCAACGTGGGTGTGCTCGCGGCGCTGCGCAGCTGAAGCCGGCCCGCGGCGTGCCTTAGCCATCGCTCCGGCAACGCCTTCACCTCAGCCGCTGCGACGCCGAGCTCACGCAGGAAGTCGTGGGCGCGCCGGGCCCGCACCTCGTGGTCGGCGATCAGCGGCAGCGCCGGGCTCTGTGCGATCGCCCGGCTGAAGAGTCCGGTGCCCGCCGGGCTTGCCAGCAACGCCAGCACCGACGTGGCCCCGGCCGACTCGCCGAACACCGTGACGCGGCTCGGATCACCGCCGAACGACGCGATGTTGTCGCGCACCCAGTGCAGCGCGGCGATCTGGTCGCGCAGGGCCAGGTTGTCGTCGAACCCGTCGCCCAGCGCGCTCAGCTCGAGACCCCCGAAAACCCCGATGCGGTAGGTCACGTTGACCACCACGACGTCACCGTTGGCTGCCAGCCGCGACCCGTTGTACAGCTGGAACTGCCCGGCGCCGAACACGAACGCGCCGCCGGGAATCCACACCATCACCGGCAGCGCCCCACCGGTGTTCGGCGACCACACCGTGAGCGTCAGGCAGGCCTCATCGCGCGCCTTCGGATCGTCGCGGCCGCCGCCGACGAACGACTTGCCCTGCGGCGGCAGCGGACCGTGCCGAGTGGCGTCGCGGACCCCGGTCCACGCCTGCGGTGCGGCGGGCGCCAGGAACCGGCGCCCGCCGACGGGCTGCTCGGCGTAGGGCACCCCGCGCCATACGCCGACGCCGCCCTCGGTGGTGCCGCGTACCGCACCGCACGTCGTGTGGACGACGGTGGGAAGTTCGACATCCACGGCCACGCCGGAATCGTAGTGTGGGAAGCTGGGGACGGCCGGTAGCAGCCCGAACAGCGAAGCGATGGAGCGAATGCGATGACGTTCAACGAGGGCATGCGGATCGACACGAGCACCACGTCGACCAGCGGAGGGCGCGGTGGCCGCGGCATCGCGATCGGCGGCGGTATCGGCGGGCTGGTGATCGTGGTGATCGCGCTGTTGCTGGGCGTCGATCCCGGCAACGTCCTCAGCCAGCAAGCCGCCGTGCCCCAGCAGGCGGCGGGACCCGGGGTCGACATCAGTATGTGCAAGACCGGTGCCGACGCGAACAAGTACGTGCAGTGCCGGGTGGTGGCCACGGGCAACTCGGTGGACGGGGTGTGGTCGCAGCTTCTTCCCGGCTACACCCGCCCGCAGATGCGGCTGTTCACCGATTACGTGAACACCGGTTGCGGACCCGCCGACACGTCGGTCGGGCCGTTCTACTGCCCGGTCGACCGCACCGCGTACTTCGACACCGGCTTCTTCAAGGTGCTCGTCGACCAATTCGGTTCCAGCGGCGGGCCGCTCGCACAGGAGTACGTCGTCGCCCACGAGTACGGCCACCACGTGCAGAACCTGCTCGGCGTTTTGGGCCGCGCGCAGCAGGGCGCGCAGGGCGCGACGGGCAACGGTGTGCGCACCGAGTTGCAGGCCGATTGCTACGCCGGTGTGTGGGCGCATTACGCCGCCGTCACCAGGCAGCAGAGCACCGGTGTCCCCTACCTGGAGCCGTTGAGCGACAAGGACATCGCCGACGCGCTGTCGGCGGCCGCGTCGGTGGGTGACGACCGGATCCAGAAGCAGGCGACCGGCCGGATCAACCCCGAACAATGGACGCACGGGTCGTCGGCGGAGCGCCAGCACTGGTTCACGGTGGGTTACCAGACCGGTGATCCGAAGCAGTGCGACACCTACAACGCCGCCAACCTTGGGTAGAGCCAGGACCCCGGTCGACGCCGTAGCCGAGCGCTACCTCGAAACGTTTGCCGCGCTCGACCCCTGCGCCGCTACGGAACTCGGCGTCGCCGGCCACGACGAGGGCATCACCGACTACTCCCCCGGCGCGGCGGCCGCCCGCGCCGCGGCGGCGCGCGCGGCGCTGCGCGAACTGGCCGGCGTGGCACCCGTCGACGACGTCGACCGCGTGACGATCGCGGCGATGCGCGAGCGACTCGGCGTGGCGATCGAAATGCACGACGCCGGGCTGGATCTCGGCGAGCTCAACGTGATCGCCTCGCCGTTGCAGTCGATGCGCGACGTGTTCGACCTGATGCCGACGGACACCCACGACGACTGGGCGGTGATCCGGCGTCGGCTGGCGGCGGTTCCCCGTGGCGCGGAAAGTTACACCGACGGTCTGCGTGCGGCCGTCGCGGGTGGACACCCCCCGGCCGCGCGGCAGGTGGCCCGCGGCATCGAGCAGGCACGCCGCATTCAGCAGCTGTTCGCCGGCCTCGTCAAACCTGCCCCGCCGCATCTGCGCGGCGAATTGACCAACGCCGCGACCGCCGCGGCCGACGCCTACCGCCGGCTCGCGACGGTCCTGCGCGACGAGATCGGACCCCGTGCCCGTGACGACGACGCATTCGGCCGCGACGCGTACCGGGTGCTGTCGCGCGCGTTTCTGGGCGCGGCGGTCGACCTCGACGAAACCTATGAGTGGGGCCTCGGCCGGCTGAAAGAAATCGTGGCCGAGCAGGAGTCGATCGCGGAGCGGCTCTATCCGGGCTCCACGGTGGCCGAGGCGATGCGCAGGCTCGACGCCGAGCCCCGGTACACCGTCGAGGGAACCGCGGCGCTGCGGGCCTGGATGCAGCAGCTGTCCGACCGCGCGGTGGACACGCTGGCGGGCACGCATTTCGACATCGCCGAACCGCTGCGGCGGCTCGAGTGCCGGATCGCGCCGACGCAGACCGGCGGGATCTACTACACCGGCCCGTCGGAGGACTTGAGCCGCCCGGGCCGGATGTGGTGGTCGGTGCCTCCGGGGGTCACGACGTTTCACACCTGGCAGGAGACCACCACGGTGTATCACGAGGGTGTGCCGGGCCATCACCTGCAGATCGGCCGCGCAGTCGTGCTGGCCGACGTGCTGAACCGCTGGCGCCGGCTCGGCTGCTGGGTGTCCGGGCACGGCGAGGGCTGGGCGTTGTACGCCGAGCGGCTGATGGCCGAGTTCGGTTATCTCGGCGACCCGGGTGAGCGAATGGGCATGCTGGACGCACAACGGTTTCGCGCCGCCCGCGTGGTGATCGACATCGGTGTGCACTGCGGGCTGACCGCTCCCGACGGCGGGATATGGGACGCCGGCCGGGCATGGGCGTTTCTGCGCACCCATTGCGCGCAGGCGGAGGAAACGCTGCGCTTCGAGCTCGACCGGTATCTGGGTTGGCCCGGCCAGGCCCCCTCCTACGCTGTGGGCCAGCGCATCTGGCAGCGACTCCGCGATGAGGTGCTCGCCGACGGTGTGTCTTTGAAGGAGTTTCACCGGCGCGCACTCGATCTCGGCGGGTTGGGTCTTGAGGTGCTGTCCTCGGCACTGTCCGGCGATGTCACGGCCGACCGACCGCGCGACCATCGACCATAAGGAGCTGCCCGGCATGACCAATACCGATCGCCCCCTTGCGGGCAAGGTGGCGTATGTGACGGGCGCCGCCCGCGGGCAGGGTCGGTCGCACTGTGTGCGGCTCGCCCGCGCGGGCGCCGACATCGTCGCGATCGACGCCTGCGGGCCCGTCGCCGAACACAACGGGTACCCGCCCTCGCAGCCGGAAGACCTTGCCGAGACGGTGAGCCTGGTCGAAGGCGAGGCACGCAAGATCCTGGCCGACCGCGTCGACGTCCGCGACGCCGTCGGCCAGCAGCGCGTGGTGTCCGATGCGCTCGAAGAGTTCGGTCGCCTCGATATCGTCGTGGCGAATGCCGGTGTGCTGAATTGGGGCCGGCTCTGGGAGATTTCGGCACGACAGTGGCACGACACCCTGGACATCAACCTCACCGGGTTGTGGAACACGATCAAGGCCGTGGTGCCGCCCATGATCGAAGCAGGCAACGGCGGGTCGATCATCACCGTCAGCTCGGCCGCCGGGATCAAGGCGGTTCCCGGCTGCGGCCACTACTGTGCGAGCAAGTTCGGTGTCGTGGGGCTGACCAACTCGCTGGCGGTCGAGCTGGGCGAGTTCGGGATCAGGGTGAACTCCGTGCACCCGTACGGCACCGACACCCCGATGGGCAACGACGTGTCGATGTACAAGGTTTTCCAGGAACACCCGAACTACATCCACAGTTTCTCGCCCGGGGCGCTGCCCACCGACTCGCTGGCCGACCCCGACCTGATCTCCGACATCGTCGTGTGGCTCGCCGGTGATGCGTCCTCGTTGGTGACAGCGGCCCAGATCCCTGCCGACAAGGGCTATCTGAAGATCTGACCTAGAGCCGGGACTTCGCCGCGATGGCCGTGTCGCTGGTTCGCAGCGGACGGATGAGCGCATCCTGGGAGAAGGACGCGATGAGGTCCCCCTCCTCCGTGTGCACCGTGCCCCGCACGAAGGACATGCCGGCACCGACCTGGGTGCTCTCGTGCGAGTACAGCAGCCAGCCGTGCCACCGCACCGGTTCGTGGAAGCTGACCGTGACGGTCATCGGCGCGGTCGACACCGTCAGGTGGGACTGCGCGGTGCCGATGCCTTCGTGCGCGCGCATCGTCGTCGAGATCCCGAGGTGGCCGGTGAAATAGGCGATCAGCGCCTTGGCCAAATCGTCGCGCTGCGGGATCGGGTCGTAGTGCAGCCACGCGTAGAGTTCTGGCGGCCCGACCTCGTCGGGACTGTTGACGTCAACCACGTCGACGAGCCGCAGTTCGCGCCCGATCATCGGCATCGGCGAGGAGTTCGAGTCGGCGGGGGCGGCGACGTCCGGGCGCGGGAGGTTGTGACGGATCACGTCGTCTGAGGGCACGTCGGCCAGCACCGTCACCGTGATGCAGCGCCGACCGTTCTGCTGCGCGGCGACGATGGCGGTGGCCATCGAGCGGCCCTCGTGTAGGACGTCGATGTCGAATTCGACCGGCGGCCCCACGGTGACCGCGCGGGCGAACACCGCATGCGCCGAGCGCACCGACTTGTCGGGAAACCGTTTCGCCGCGGCGACGATCGCCTGTGCCAGCACCTGGGTGCCCTCCACCACCTGCCGCTCGTCCTCACCGGCGATGCCGGTCTGACCGGTGAAGCGGTCCCCTCCGTCGGGTTGCACGTCGAACAGCGCGAGCAGCCCGGTCACTGACCACTGTGTCATGTTCGTTCAGCCTCTCCGTTGTCCGGCGACCGCGGGATGCCCCTCGCCCACCCGCACGGTCGACCGCGCCGCCTGTCGGTCCAACACAGTAGCCGCACGACGGCTTCTGGCTCTGCTATACCGGTAACGTCGTTCTCCAAGCTCAACGAGCAGCTGGGCGCGACCGGGAGGATGTTCCCCATGGCCCCGACATCGAACGAGCCGGCGGATACCGGCGGAAGCCTGCGGCAGCGGGCGGTGGAGCAATCGCTGGACGCTGCCCGGCGCAAGGCGGAGTCCCGCACGGACCGCTTCATGAAGTCGGCGCTGGAAATCCTCGGCGAGACGGGGCGAACCGACTTCACCGTGCTCGAGGTCGTCGAGCGATCGAAGACGTCGCTGAGGGGGTTCTACCAGCTATTCGCGACCAAGGACGAACTGCTGCTCGCCCTGATCGACAAGATCATGGCCGAGTCGACGAAGCGATGGAGCGACGAAACGGCGGAGCTACCCGGCGCGGCGGCGCTCCGTGTACTGATCGACCGGATCTGCGCGCCGGC
Organism: Mycobacterium sp.; assembly: GCF_035314905.1. GTDB lineage: Bacteria > Actinomycetota > Actinomycetes > Mycobacteriales > Mycobacteriaceae > Mycobacterium. The sequence goes on along the minus strand of NZ_DATFYW010000101.1, from coordinate 33,206 downwards.
ACACTCGAGCACGCAAGAGGGCATCAACAGGGGTTTGACGTTCTACAACGACCATCTCGCCGAGAGCCTGCCCCGTGAGTACGCCAGGGTTCTGTCGCCGCTGCACCAACTGATCCGCGAGATTCTCGATCGGGGCATCTCCGAGGGAGCGTTCCGCCCCGACCTCGACGTGGAGACCGCGGCCGCGCTGATCATGCAGACGGTGCTGGGCGCCATGCGCCTGCGCATGCTGGGCGCCGAGCTCAACGGTGTCCCGATCGACAGCGGGCACATCTACGAGTTCTGCGTACGCGGACTGGAAAGCGACAAATCAGACAGCGACGAATCACATGGCTGACGAGCAGGTTCTCCGTTTCGGAGAACCTGCTCGGCGACGGTGTGACAACCGCAACTTGCGCAGGCCTCGTTTTCGCTGCTACAAGAGTGGTAACGTCATTACCGCTTCGGGCTCAACTGAGACCCTCAAGGAGGTCACCATGCCGTCACGCGAGCTGCCCTTCCCGGTGTTCGACGCCGACAACCACATGTATGAGCCGCAGGAGGCGCTGACCAAGTTCCTGCCGGACAAACGCAAGCACGTCATCGACTACGTCCAGGTTCGCGGCCGCACCAAGATCGTGGTCCGCGGCCACATCAGTGATTACATTCCCAACCCCACCTTCGAGGTGGTGGCGCGGCCGGGGGCCCAGGAGGACTATTTCCGCCACGGCAGCGGCGGCAAGTCCTACCGCGAGGTGATGGGCGAGCCGATGAAGGCCATCCCCGCCTTCCGCGAGCCCGGGCCGCGGCTGGAGGTCATGAACGAGCTCGGCATCGACTACGCGCTGATGTTCCCCACGCTGGCCAGCCTGGTCGAGGAGCGGATGAAGGACGATCCGGAGCTCATCCACGACGTGATCCATGCGCTCAACGAGTGGATGTATGAGACCTGGACCTTCGACTACGAGGGCCGCATCTTCGCCACGCCGGTGGTCACGCTGCCGATCGTCGACCGGGCCCTCGAAGAGCTGCAGTGGTGCCTGGACCGCGGCGCCCGCACGGTGCTGGTGCGTCCGGCGCCGGTTCCCGGGTACCGCGGCACCCGGTCGTTCGGCTTCGAGGAGTTCGATCCGTTCTGGCAGGCCTGCATCAAGGCCGGCATCCCCGTGTCGATGCACGCGTCCGACAGTGGATACGCCGAGTTCCTCAACGTGTGGGAGCCGGGCGACGAATTCCTGCCGTTCAAGCCCACCGCCTTCCGGATGGTCGCGATGGGCAAGCGCCCGATCGAGGACGCGATGAGCGCGCTCGTCTGCCACGGCGCCCTGTCGCGCAACCCGGACCTGCGGATCTTGTCGATCGAGAACGGCGCCGACTGGGTGCCGTACCTGTTCAAGCAGTTCAAGAGCGTGTACGCGAAGATGCCGCACTCTTTCGTCGAGGATCCGGTCGAGGCGTTCAAGCGCTGCGTCTACATCAGCCCGTTCTGGGAGGACAGGGTCGTCGACATCGCCAGGATGGTCGGCACCGACCGGGTGGTGTTCGGTTCCGACTGGCCGCATCCCGAGGGCCTGAAGGATCCCATCACCTTCGTCGACGAGCTCGCCGACCTGCCCGACGACGACCAGGCGAAGATCATGGGCGGCAACATGATGAATCTGTTCAAGATTCCCAGCCCGGTTCCCGCGTGACCGAAGCCGCCTCGCCGGAGGCGTTGCTCTTCGGTTCCACGGCCCAGGCATTCCTGGAAAAGGAAGCATCGCTGAGCCGGGTGCGCGAGCTGCACCACGCCGGTGTTTCCTTCGAGCCGGACTGGTGGCGGCGCGCCGCCGAGCTCGGCTGGGCAGGCCTGTTGGTGCCCGAGGAACTTGGCGGTGGCAGCGTCTCCGGTAACGGCGTCGACGACCTGGCGGCCCTCGCCGAGCAGATCGGCCGCACCGTCGCGCCTGGGCCACTGCACCCGGTGAGCATCGTGTTGGCCGGCCTCGTCGATGCAGCCGAAAGCCGGCGGCACGCAACGACGATCGAGTCGCTGATAGCAGGCGATGTCGTCGCGTCCTGGGCGGTCTACGAGCCCGGCAAGCCATGGGCGCCGCTCCGGGCCGAGCTCACGGCAACGCCGACGGCAACCGGTTACCGCCTCGCCGGCGTCAAGGATCGCGTCGAGGCGGGCGCGCAAAGCGGGCTTTTCTTGGTGGTTGCCCGTTGCGAGGGCGCGATCCGGCAGTTCCTGGTGCCCGCCGACAGTCCCGGGATCCGGATCGAACCGCAACGATCGCTCGACCTGGTGAAGCGCTATGCCCGGGTGCGCTTCGACGGCGTCCAGATCGATGCGGCCGCCGTGGTGGGAACCGCGGGGCAGACCGCGGCACTTGTCGAGCGGCAGAGCCAGATCGCCCAGGTGCTGCAGTGCGCCGAGGTCGTCGGCATTCTCGACACCGTGCTCGGGTTCACCCTCCAGTGGGCATTCGACCGTTACACCTTCGGCCGTCCGCTGGTGTCGTATCAGGCGCTCAAGCACCGTTTCGCCGACATGAAGATGTGGCTGGAGGCATGCCGGGCCACCGCCCGTGCGGCCGTGGCGGACGTCGCCTCACGCATGCCGCGCGCGGCGATCTCGGTCAGTGTGGCGAAGTCCTACGTCGGTGAGAAGGCCGCACCGATGGTGCAGGACTGCATCCAGCTGCACGGCGGAATCGGTGTGACATGGGAACACGACCTGCACTTGTATCTGCGCCGGGTCGCGTTGTATCGCGCCATGTTCGGCACGCCTGAAGAGCACAACGTACGCGTGTACGAGCTGACGAACCAGATCGACTCCGCCTCATGAGCGAGACCCCGTCGGAATTCGCCGCCCGGGCCAGGGCGTGGCTGGCCGAGAACATGCCCGGCATCGACCCGGCCGATCCGCCCGTGGCCGACCGCGGCAGCGGGTCCGCCTGGCAACGAGCCCGAGAACTCCAGAAGCGTCTCTACGAGGGCGGATTCGCCGGCATCTGCTTCCCGCGCGAGTCCGGCGGCCTGGGATTGAGCCTCGAATACCAGAAGGCGTTCGACGCCGAGACGGTCGGCTACGAGATGCCGATCATCCTCAACACACCCACCTTCACGATCTGTTGCGCGACGATCCTCGACACCGGCAGCGACGCGCAAAACCGCCAACACGTTTCTGCGGCGCTGCGGGGCGAAGAGGTGCTCGTGCAGCTGCTGTCGGAACCCAGCGGCGGATCGGATCTGGCCGGCGTCATCACCCGGGCCGACCACCGAAGTGACAAATGGGTGATCAACGGCGCAAAAACGTGGAGCACCAGCGCATTCGCCGCCGACTACGGGCTACTTCTGGCCCGAACGAACTGGGATGTACCCAAGCACGAGGGCCTGACGATGTTCCTGGTGCCCATCGACAGCCCGGGAATAACGTTGCGCCGCATCAGGCAGGTCAACGGGTCGAACGAGTTCTGCGAGGAGTTCTTCGACGGCCTCGAGGTGGGCGACGATGCGGTCGTCGGCGAGGTGAACAACGGCTGGCAGGTAGCGTCTCGCCAGCTTTACCACGAGCGGCGCGCGGTTGGCGGCGGGTCGGAGTTCGCCAGCGGAATCGGCAGTGAAGGCGTCACCGACAGGCCCGTCGACTACGTCGCACTCGCCCGGGCGGTCGGGCAGGCCGACAGCGAACGCATCCGCGGGATGGCGGGACGGGCGCTGGTCCACCGGATTGTGCAGGATCAGCTCAACGACCACGTCTACCACGCGGTCCGTGACGGATCGCTGCCTTCGGCTGCGGGTTCGATCGTTCGCAACTTCCACGCCGAGACCGTCCAACTCGAGATCGACACCACCCTCGCGATCGCCGGCAGCGCCGGCGTGGTCGAGGACTCGGCGGGCCTGATGCGGTTCGGCGAGCGCTATCTCGCGCGGCAAACCACCTCCCTCGGAGGAGGCACCACCGAGATGGCACGCAACGTCATCAGTGAGCGCGTGCTGGGCCTCCCACGCGAATATGCCGCCGACCGCGGGGTGCCGTTCAAAGAGGTTCGTCGCAGCGGGCGGGCCGATCAGAACAACGTCGGGTGAACCGGTGCCGCGACCGTCGTCGCGGGTGCCGGCGTGCGGGTGCGCGTGTCCCCGCCGAGCCGGTACTTGGCCACCAGCGGAGCGGTCCGGGACCGCAGCATCTCGCGATAGTCGGGCGGCAGATACGCCCGGCGGCTGTATAACTCGCGGTAGCGGTCGACCAACTCGGGATGCGATCGCGCCAGCCATTCCATGAACCAGCCGCGGTTGGACCCACGCAGATGCAGGCCGAACACGGTGACCCCGCCGGCACCGGCGCCCGCGATCAGGCCCAGCAGCGTGTCGAGATGTTCAACCGAGTCCGTCAGATGCGGCAGCACGGGCGCGACCATCACATGACAGTCCAGTCCCGCATCGCGGATCGCGGCGATAAGCGCCAGCCGGGCCTGCGGCGACGGCGTGCCGGGCTCGACGTCGCGGTGCACGTCGGGGTCGGCGACCGCCAGCGAAACCGCAACGCCGACCGCGACGCGCCGGGCCGCTTCGGTCAGCAACGGCAGGTCGCGGCGCAGCAGCGTGCCCTTGGTCAGGATCGAAAGCGGTGTGCCGGAATCGGCGAGCGCGCCGATGATGCCGGGCATCAGCGCGTAGCGACCCTCCGCCCGCTGATACGGGTCGGTGTTGGTGCCCAGCGCAACGGCTTCATGCCGCCACGACGGCCGCCGCAGCTCGCGGCGCAGCACCTCGGCCACGTTGGTCTTGACGACGATCTCGCTGTCGAAATCCTTCCCCGAATCAAACTCGAGGTACTCATGCGTGGGGCGGGCGAAGCAGTATCGGCACGCGTGCGAGCAGCCGCGGTAGCCGTTGACGGTGTACCGGAACGGCAGCATGGCTGCGTTGGGCACCTTGTTGAGCGCCGACTTGCACAGCACCTCGTGGAACGTGATGCCTTCGAACTGCGGGGTGCGCACGCTGCGCACAAAGCCCAGTCGCTGCAGGCCCGGTAGCGCTCCGTCGTCGACGTCGATGGCCTGACCGTCCCACCGCATGCCTCCATTCGAACTCAAGTTCGAGGAGCTGTCAAGGACCGCCGCGTAGGGTGTTCCTATGACCGGAGCGAAACCCTATGGGCGTCTGCAACATCGGGAGGTCAACGGCAAACGCATGGCCTACATCGACGAAGGTGACGGCGAAGCGATCGTCTTCCAGCACGGCAACCCGACCTCGTCGTATCTGTGGCGCAACGTGATGCCGCACCTCGAGGGCCTGGGCCGCCTCGTCGCATGCGATCTCATCGGGATGGGCGGTTCCGACAAGCTCAGCCCCTCAGGCCCGGACCGCTACCATTACTTCGAACAGCGCGACTACCTGTTCGCCTTGTGGGACGCGTTGGATCTCGGCGAGGACGTGGTGTTCGTGCTGCACGACTGGGGCTCGGCACTTGGGTTCGACTGGGCGAACCAGCACCGCGACCGCGTGCAGGGGATCGCATTCATGGAGGCCGTCGTCACGCCGATGACGTGGGACGACTGGGACAAGAGCGTTCGCAGCGTGTTTCAGGGCTTCCGCTCGCCGGCCGGCGAAGAAATGGTGCTCGAGCAGAATCTGTTCGTTGAGGCGGTGCTGCCCGGCGCGATCCGGCGCAAGCTCAGCGACGAGGAAATGGACCACTACCGGCGGCCCTTCGCCAACCCTGGGGAGGACCGCCGGCCGACGCTGTCCTGGCCGCGCAACATCCCGATCGACGGGGAGCCCGCCGACGTCGCCGCGGTGGTCGAGGATTATGGCCGCTGGCTGGCCGCAAGCGACGTACCGAAGCTGTTCGTCAACGCCGAACCCGGTGCCATCGTGCGCGACCGCATCCGCGGGATCGTGCGGGCGTGGCCCAACCTGCAGGAGGTCACGGTGAACGGTGTGCACTTCATCCAGGAGGACAGCCCCGACGAAATCGGCGCGGCGGTCGCGGAGTTCGTCCGCAAGCTGCGGCCGGGTCGGCCCGGCTGACCTACCAGGGCCGCAGCGCACACTGCACGCCGCTGGCACCGTCCTGCTGGACCACCGTCACACCATCGACCGCGATCTCGCAGTGCAGCTGTGGCGCCACCCGGAGCGCGCCGCTGGCGCTGACCAGGGCCCACTGATTCGGGTCGGTCAGCGTCGTCTGATACACCCAGGGCTGCCCCGGCTCCAACGGCGTCCGCACCTGCGTGAGGAACTGCGACGAGTTGGCGTCGTAGGCCGATTGGCTCGGCGGCTCGGCGTTGATGTAGTAGATGTTGCCGGTCATCTCGCTTTGTGTGGTGACCGTGTACGTGACCTGGTGGGCGCCCGGATCGGCGCTCGACGTCGCATGTGTGGCCGCCACGCCCGCGACCGCTGCCAGCCCGACAGCCACCCCGACCCTGTTTGCCGCTCGTCCCATGTAGGTCATGTCGCGCACGCTATCGGATTGGTTACACGCGCTTCCGGTCCAGCCGGGCAAGCACATCCGTCACAAGCGTCCCGGCCGCCACATCCTCCTGTTCACCCGTCGACAGGTCCTTCACGCCGATCGTCGACGCATCGATGTCGCGATCACCGGCCACCAACGCCAGCGCCGCACCGGAGCGGTCGGCCGCGCGCATCGCGCCCTTGAGGCCGCGATCGCCGTAGGCCATGTCCACCCGCACGCCGGCCGCCCGCAGCTCGGCGGCGAGCACCGCGAGCTCGAGCTTGGCCTGTTCGCCGAGAGGCACGCAGAACACGTCGCAGCGAGTCGTGGCTCCGACTGTCTTGCCTTCGGCGCGCAATGCGAGCATCGTCCGGTCGACCCCGAGCCCGAAACCGATGCCGGACAGGTCTTTTCCACCGAGCTGGCGCATCAGCCCGTCGTAGCGGCCGCCCCCGCCGATGCCGGATTGCGCGCCGAGCCCGTCGTGCGCGAATTCGAACGTCGTCTTCGTGTAGTAGTCGAGCCCGCGCACCAGCCTCGGGTTGATCGTGTACGGCACACCGAGGGAGTCAAGATGCGCGAGCACGCTCTCGAAATGCTGCTTCGCGCCGTCGGACAAGTGGTCCAGCATCACCGGCGCGTCGGCCGTCATCGCCCGGACCTCCTTGCGCTTGTCGTCGAGCACGCGCATCGGGTTGATCACCGCCCGCTGGCGCGTCGGCTCGTCGAGGTCGAGCGCCAGCAGGTAGTCCTGCAGCAAGTCGCGGTACTGCGCCCTGGTGGTGTCGTCGCCCAGTGACGTGATCTCCAACCGGAAGTCCTCGAGGCCGAGAGACCGGAACCCGGCGGCGGCGACCGCAATCACCTCGGCGTCGAGCGCGGGGTCGTCGACGCCGATCGCCTCGACGCCCACCTGCTGCAGCTGGCGGTAGCGCCCGGCCTGGGGTCGCTCGTAGCGGAAGAACGGCCCGGCGTAGCAGAGCTTGACCGGCAGCTGTCCGCGGTCGAGCCCGTGCTCGATCACAGCGCGCATCACACCCGCGGTGCCCTCCGGACGCAGTGTCACCGAGCGGCCGCCGCGGTCGTCGAACGTGTACATCTCCTTGGAGACCACGTCGGTGGACTCGCCGACGCCCCGCGCGAACAGCGTGGTGTCTTCGAAGATCGGCAGTTCGATGTCGCTGTAGCCGGCCCGGCGCGCAGCGTCGATCAGGCCGTCGCGCACGGCCACGAACTGGGCCGACTCCGGCGGCAGGTAATCGGGGACGCCCTTGGGCGCGTGGAATTCGGTCACGAACCCAGGCCTTCGAGGAACGGGTTGGTGCGGCGCTCGGCACCGATGGTCGTGGAGTCGCCGTGCCCCGGCAGGACCAGGGTGTCGTCGTCGAGCACCAGCAGCTTGGTCACGATCGAGCCGAGCAGATCGCGCCCGCTGCCGCCGGGAAGATCGGTCCGTCCCACCGAACCCTGGAAGAGCGTATCGCCGCTGAACACGACGTCGACGGGGCCCGGCTGGCGACCCAGACCGGTCTCGGCGGTGATCCGGAACGTCACCGATCCGCGGGTGTGGCCGGGGGTGTGGTCGACGGTGACGCCGATGCCCCCGATGTCTAGCTTGTCACCGTCGCCGAGTTCGACGAGCCGCTTGGGTTCGCGGAACAACGCGCCGACGAGGAGCTGCCCGAGCCGCGGCCCGAAGCCCACGATCGGGTCCGTCAGCATCGACCGGTCCTCCGGGTGAATGTGCGCGGGAACGCCGAAGCTGTCCGAGACTTGGCGTGCCGACCAGATGTGGTCGATGTGCCCGTGGGTCAGCAGCACCGCCTTCGGGCTGAGCTCATGCTCGTCCAGCACCCGCCGCAGCCTGGGCATAGCGCCCTGGCCGGGGTCCACGACGAACGCCTCGCCGCCGCGCTCGCGCGCCACCACGTAGCAGTTGCACGCCAGCAGGCCGGTGGGGAAGCCGGTGATCAACACGACCTCCAGTTTTCCACTGCCGACAAGCGGGTTTGCGGGTGCATGGCACACTCGGTGGCGCGAATGCCTGCTAGGCCACGAATCAGGAGGACGACGGCGGTGCCGACAAACGAACAGCGGCGTGCGACAGCGAAGCGGAAACTGGAACGGCAGCTCGAGCGCCGCGCACAGCAGGCCCGTCGTCGCCGGACCGTGACGATCGCGGCGGCGTCGGTGCTTGCGGTCGCGGTGGTCGCGGCCGTGGTCGTGTACTTCGTGATGGGCAAGGACTGGGGTCACAAGACGGCCGCCGCGCCGAGCACGCCCACGACGGCCGCGAGCGCCGCGCCGGCGGCCTCGGGTGTGCTGCCGCCGTTCAACCCGCCGGCCGGCTTGGGCGACAACTGCCAGTATCCGGCCGGCCAGCAGCCGGCGTCCAAACAGGTCAACCCGCCGCGGACCGGGAAGGTGCCGACCGATCCCGCGCAGGTCAGCGTCAGCATGGTGACCGATCAGGGACCGATCGGCATCCAGTTGGACAACGCGAAGTCCCCCTGCACGGTCAACAGCTTCGCCAGCCTGGCCCAGCAGGGTTTCTTCAACGACACCCCGTGCCATCGGCTGACCACCTCGCCGACCCTGGGGGTGCTGCAGTGCGGCGACCCGACCGGGGACGGCACCGGCGGTCCCGGCTACCAGTTCGCCAACGAGTACCCGACGAACCAGTACCCACCCGGCGACCCGGCGCTGCAGCAGCCGATCGTGTACCCGCGGGGGACGCTGGCCATGGCCAACGCCGGGGCGGACACCAACGGCAGCCAGTTCTTCCTCGTGTACAAGGATTCGCAGCTGCCGCCCAACTACACGGTGTTCGGCACGATCGATCAGACCGGCCTCGCCACATTGGACAAGATCGCCGCGGCCGGTGTGGCCGGCGGCGGCGAGGACGGCAAGCCCGCTACGCCTGTGACGATCAAGTCGGTGCGGCTCGACTGACCCGGCGCCGAGTCACTTGCGCGGCGGGCGAAGCGCTTTCATCGCGACGCGCATGACAGGCTCCGGCAAGCGGTCCTTCATCGCCAGCGCGGCGTTGGATGCGCGTGTGCGGATCGGTGCGCCACGGCCGAACATCCGGTTGATCGGACCACCGGATGGCTCGAGCTCGAAGTGCAGCGGCCTGCCCCCGTCCGCCGCGCCCAGCGCGTTCGCGATCACAACGCGCTGAATCTCGCTGGTTCCCTCGAAGATCGTGTACAGCTTGGCGTCGCGATACCACTTCTCGACTTCTCGACCGGGTGGTCGCCGATGTAGCCCCAACCGCCCATCGTCTGGACGGCCCGTTCGGTGGTGCTGACCGCGGCCTCGCTGGCGGCCAGCTTCGACATCGAGCCCTCGCCGCGCTCGAAGGGGACCCCGTTGGCCGCCATCCACGACGCCCGCCACGTCAGCAGCCGGGCCGAGTCGATCTGCGTGGCCAGATCGGCCAGCGGGAACGCGATGCCCTGGTTGTCGATGATCGGCGCCCCGAACGCGTGCCGCCGGTTGGCGTAGGCGGTGGCGTATTCGAGGGCCGCACGCGCGATTCCGAGCGCCTGCGCGGCGACCATCGGGCGGCTCTGCTCGAACGTGCCCAGAGTCGCCGATCCGGAGCGCCGGCCGCCCCCCGCGGCTTCGCGGGCCTTGGCGAGCTTGTGTTCTAGCTTGTCTTCGCCGCCGAGGAGGTTGGCAGCGGGAATGCGGACGCTGTTGAATTTCAGCTCCGCGGTGTGCGATGCACGGCAGCCGAGCTTGTCGAGTTTGCGCACCATCTCCAGGCCCGCAGCGCGCCCCGGCACGACGAACAGCGCCTGCCCGCGGTGCCCGAGCTCCTCATCGACGACGGCGTTGACCACGTGGACGTTGGCGATGCCGCCGTTGCCGATCCACATCTTGTGGCCGTCGATGATCCAGTCCCCTCCGTCACGGGTGGCACGGGTCCGCAGGTTGCGGACGTCGCTGCCGCCCTGGGGCTCGGATATCGCCAGCGCGGCAAGCTTGAGATCTCCTGGGGTGCCGAAGCATTCGGGTGCCCACTGCAGCATCTGCTCCGGCGTGGCCGCCTGCCCGATGGCCGAAAGGGCCAACGCGGGCATCACGATCGCCAACCCGATCCCGGCGCAGCCCCAGAACACCTCCTCCATGAACATCGGAAGCGAAAGGCCGGTCGGGTCGCCGATCAGGTCCCGGTAGAACAGCGGGTTGTAGTAGCCTCGCTGCGCCGCTTCGTCGAGCACGGGCCACGGAAATTCCTGGCGTCTGTGGTATTCGGCCGCTACGGGCCGGATGCAGTCTTCGGCGAACTTGTGCGCCCGATTCGCCAGGTCGTGTTGCGCCGCGGTCGGCGACAGATCAAACCCCACGTAAACCCGATACCCGCGGTACCGGGCAACGAAACCGGCGGTTCGCGCCCCTCAGGCGGCCGAGGTCACGCGGTAGACGTCGTAGACCCCCTCGACATTGCGCACCACGTTGAGGACGTGGCCGAGGTGCTTTGGGTCGCCCATCTCGAAGGTGAACCGGCTGATGGCCACCCGGTCCCCGGAGGTGGTCACCGATGCCGAGAGGATGTTGACCTTTTCGTCGGCGAGCACGCGGGTCACGTCGCTGAGCAGCCGATGACGATCCAGCGCCTCGACCTGGATGGCGACCAGGAATACCGACGACGGCGACGGCGCCCACTCGACGTCGATGATGCGTTCGGACTGTTCCTGCAGCGACGCCGCGTTGGTGCAGTCGGTGCGGTGCACGCTGACCCCGCCGCCGCGGGTGACGAAGCCCATGATGTTGTCCCCTGGCACAGGCGTGCAGCACTTGGCCAGCTTGGTGAGCACTCCGGGCGCGCCGGGCACCGCGACGCCGGTGTCCTCGGTGTTGCGCTGCCGCACCGGCATCGTGGCCGGTGTCGACCGCTCGGCCAGCTCGTCGGTGGCCTCGTCGTCGCCGCCGAGCTGGGCCAACAGCCGCTGCACCACGTGCCGGGCGGACACGTGGCCCTCCCCCACGGCCGTGTACAGCGCCGAGACGTCGTTGTAGCGGAGCTCGCGGGCCAGCGAGCCCATCGACTCCCCGTTCATCAGCCGCTGCAGCGGCAGCCCGCCGCGGCGCACCTCGCGAGCGATCGCGTCCTTGCCGGCCTCCAGCGCCTCTTCGCGGCGCTCCTTGGCGAACCACTGCCGGATCTTCGCCTTCGCGCGTGGCGACACGACGAAGGTCTGCCAGTCCCGCGACGGTCCGGCGTTCGGCGCCTTCGACGTGAAGATCTCTACCACCTCGCCGTTTTCGAGCTTGCGCTCCAGCGCGACAAGACGCCCGTTGACCCGGGCGCCGATGCACCGGTGCCCGACCTCGGTGTGCACCGCGTAGGCGAAGTCCACGGGGGTGGACCCGGTGGGTAGCGTGATCACGTCTCCCTTGGGGGTGAAGACGAAGATCTCTTGCACCGCAAGGTCATAACGAAGCGACTCGAGGAACTCGCCGGGGTCGGCGGCCTCCCGCTGCCAGTCCAGCAGCTGGCGCATCCACGCCATGTCGTCGATCTCGGCAGCGGCATGCGGATGCGGAACGCCGTTGCGGCCCTTGGCTTCCTTGTAGCGCCAGTGGGCGGCGATGCCGTATTCGGCGGTGCGGTGCATGTCGCGGGTGCGGATCTGCACCTCCAGCGGCTTGCCCTCGGGACCGACGACGGTGGTGTGCAGCGACTGATATACCCCGAAGCGCGGTTGGGCGATGTAGTCCTTGAACCGGCCGGCCATCGGTTGCCACAGCGAATGCACCACGCCCACAGCGGCGTAACAGTCCCGGATCTCGTCACACAGGATGCGCACGCCGACGAGGTCGTGGATGTCGTCGAAGTCGCGGCCCTTGACGATCATCTTCTGGTAGATCGACCAGTAGTGCTTGGGCCTGCCCTCGACGACCGCGTTGATCTTCGACGCGTTGAGCGTTGCGACGATCTCGGCCCGCACCTTGGCCAGGTACGTGTCACGCGACGGTGCCCTGCCGGCCACCAGGCGCACGATCTCCTCGTACTTCTTCGGGTGCAGGATCGCAAACGACAGGTCCTCCAGCTCCCACTTGACGGTGGCCATCCCCAGCCGATGGGCAAGCGGCGCAATGACTTCGAGCGTCTCACGCGCTTTGCGGGCCTGCTTCTCCGGCGGCAGGAAGCGCATTGTGCGCATGTTGTGCAGCCGGTCGGCGACTTTGATCACCAGCACCCGCGGGTCGCGGGCCATCGCGATGATCATCTTGCGGATGGTCTCGCCCTCGGCGGCGCTGCCCAGCACGACCCTGTCGAGCTTGGTCACCCCGTCGACCAGATGCCCGACCTCCTCGCCGAAGTCGTTGGTCAGCGCCTCCAGTGTGTAGCCGGTGTCCTCGACCGTGTCGTGCAGCAGGGCGGCGATCAGCGTGGTGGTGTCCATCCCGAGCTCGGCCAGGATGTTGGCGACCGCCAGCGGGTGGGTGATGTACGGGTCGCCAGAACGACGGAACTGGTCGGCGTGGCGCTGCTCGGCGACCTCGTAGGCGCGCTGCAGCATCGTCAGGTCGGCTTTGGGGTAGATCTCGCGGTGCACCGCGACCAGCGGCTCCAGCACCGGGTTGACGGCGCTGCGCTGTGCGGTCATCCGCCGGGCCAGCCGCGCACGTACGCGCCGCGACGCGCTCGATGACGGCTTGGGTACCTCCAACGAGGACGTTTCCGGGCCTGGAGGCGTCTGCACGGCCTGAGCCGTGCCCTGGTCGTCAGCCATCGCCACCTCCTTCGGCATTCCTGCGCCGCCCTTCGAGGATATCGCTCACACGCTGCGCAAGCTGCTGACCGGCAATGGCGCAACCGCGTCACGGCCACGCAGCGCGGCGAGCTCCAGCACCACAGCCGCGCGGGTCACGGCCGCGCCGGCGTCATCGAGCAACCGTGCGGTGGCCGCCAAGGTGCCGCCCGTGGCGAGGACATCGTCGATGATCACCACGTTTCGCCCGGCCAGGTCGACGCCTTCGGCCGGGATCTCCAGCGTCGCGGTGCCGTATTCCAGGCTGTAGGTTTCGGTGCGCACCGGTGGCGGTAGCTTGCCGCCCTTGCGGACCGCCAGCACGCCGGTGCCGAGCCGCGTCGCGACCGCGGCACCGAGCAGGAAACCCCGGGCGTCGATGCCGGCCACCAGCTCGGCCCCCGACGAGATCTCGGCCAGCGCCTCGGTGACAGCCGCCAGCCCGTCGGGATCGGCGAGCAGCGGCGTCAGGTCTTTGAACTGGATACCCGGCTCCGGGAAGTCGTGCACCTCCCGGGTCAACGACGCGATCACGTCCGTGATGTCACGAATCATCGGCTCAGCACCCATCGGTCCATGTTCCATCCGGCTCCCCAGCGGGTCGGATTGCTGCTCACGGCATACATTTTCTTCGATGTGACGAGCGTTCGCTGCTGGCGATACAGCGGCAACGTGGGCATGTCGGCCCACAGCACCCCGGCTCCGTCGGAGACGAGCTTGCCGATCTGCTTCGGGTCGTTCGTCACGGCCAGCGTGTTGATGATGTCGTCGACATGCGGGTTGGAGTACCCGGACAGGTTGTTGCCGTTGCCCGTGTGCAGGTCGTAGGCGTCGACCGGCGACGAGCCGCTCGAGCCGCTGCAGGTCGCGCCTCCGGTGCTGGCCAGCAGCGCGTCGATCTGGTTGCCGGTAAGCGCCAACGGCCCGGTGCCCTCAGACGACACATCCTGAACGGTTATCCCCGCCGGCGCGCAGGCGTGGGCGATGGCGCCGACCGCCGCCGCCAGCCTCGCATTCGGCGACTGATACCCGATCCGCACGGTCAGCGGGGCGCCGTTGAACGCGGCGCGGGCGGCGTCGGGGTTGGACTTGGAGAACTGGCCGCCCTCAGCCGCGCTTTCGGCGGCCGCGAACGCGTCGTCGTTGGCCGGGTTGAGCCGCACATCGGCGATCGACACGCCGGCGTTGGCGGCGATCTGGTCGCGCGGCGTGCACAAGGCCATCGCGTGGCGCGCCGGGGGCGCCGCAAGCGGGCCCTGTCCCGAGAAGATGAGCTGCTCGATGCCGTCCGACGGGGAATCGGCGCTCTGGTAGCCGCCGGGCAGGGTCAGCGTCCCCGCCGACCCCGCCGCGACGTCGACCACGTCGAACGAACCCTTGTTGACGCGGTCGCCGATGTCGGCGCTGCGCGGCCATACGACGATTCGCTTGGTGATCGGTTTGGACCCCCACCAGCGATCGTTGGCGACCAGCACGACCGAGCCGTCGGATTGCACCGAGTCCAGCTTGTAGGGCCCCGATGACGGGAAGTGCCTGGCGTCGATGCCGGGTTTGAGGTCCCACGTGCTGTTCCAGAGCGTGGCGATCTTCGCCACCGTCGGCGCGTCGTTGTTCTGCAGTGCGCCGGTGACGTCGACGCCGAGCTCGTCGGCGATGACGTGGGACGGCATCATCGACGTGGCGGTGAACAACTGCGCGTAGTCGGCGAACGGCCGGTCCGCGGCGAACGTCACGCGGGCCTTTTTCTGTCCCGGCAGGCAGTCGATCGACGCGATGTCGCTGTAGCCCGCGCGGCTGGCGGCGTCGAAACCCGGGAGGCGGCCCGACTGCGCGGCCCACGCCAGCACCATGTCGTCGCAGGTGATGGGCTTGCCGTCGGAGTAGACCGCGTTGTCGGCGATTTGATAGTCGAGCAGCAGGGGTTCGCGCCCGACCACCGAGACGGTGCCGAAGTCGTGATCGCCGACGATCTGGCCGTCCGGCCCGTGATAGCCGAACCCGGTCAGCACCCGGGCGAACGCCTGCGGCACCGACGACGCCGCGCCCACAACGGTGTTCGCGTTGTACGTGCTGACCGTCCCCTCGACGGCGTAGTTGATCTGCTCGGCGGCGTTGCCGGAGCAGGCGGTCAATCCGAACGGGGCGAGGAACAGTGCGACGGCCGCCGCGACGACGACTGCGGGCGGGCGCCGAAAACCCATTGGCCTAACGCCGCCGGGTGTTCCGCTTGCCCGATGGTCGTCCAGTGCGGCTGGTGGACGGCCGGACCGGCCGCGCGCCGGGCGCCGGCTTGCCTGCCAGCGCGGCGACCGGCTCGGCGAGCTCGTCGTCCTCGTCAGGCCCGATGTCGTCGTCGGCCGCGGCCGTGGTCGCCTCGGCCGGTTTGCGCCGCCGCATCACCCGTCGGGTGTGGGTGCGGACCAGGTCGGTGCGCTCACGCAGCGTCACCAGCAACGGGGTGGCGAAGAAGATCGACGAGTAGGTGCCGACGAGAATGCCTACCAGCATCACCAGCGCGAGGTCCTTCAGCGTGCCGACCCCGAGCAGCCACACCGCGACGATCATCAGTGACACCACCGGAATCACCGAGATCAGGCTGGTGTTGATCGACCGCATGAATGTCTGGTTGACCGCGAGGTTGGCCTGCTCGGCGAAGGTGCGCCGGGTGGTGTGTTGGAACCCGCGCGTGTTCTCCTCGACCTTGTCGAACACGATCACGGTGTCGTAGAGCGAGAAGCCGAGGATGGTCAACAGCCCGATCACCGTGGCCGGGCTCACTTCGAACCCGACCAGCGAATACACCCCGGCCGTGGTGAGCAGGTCGAAGCACAGCGCGCACAACGCGGAGATGGCCATGTACCGCTCGTAGCGCACCGTGATGTAGAGCCCGACGAGCACGAGGAACACCACCAGCGCGATCACGGCCTTCTTGGTGATCTGGCCGCCCCACGTCGACGACACCGCCGAGTCGCTGATCGCCTGCGCGCTTGGTTTCCCGTCCGCGCCTTTGGGCTGGAACGTCTTGAACAACGCGTCGCGCAGCTTGGCGCTCTGGTCGTTGGACAGCGTCTCCGACCGGATCTGCACCGTCGCCGAGCTGCCGTTGCCGACCATCACCACCGACTCGGGGTCGTGACCCAGGGCCTGGTGATAGACGTCGGTGACCTGCTCGACGGTGGCGTCCCCGCGCGGGAACGACATCGTGGTGCCGCCCTTGAAGTCGACGCCGAACGTGAACCCGCGGATCGCGATGCTGGCGATGGCGATTACGACGATTATTCCGCTGATGGTGAACCAGACTCGCCGCCGCCCGATGACGTTGAATGCGCCGGTGCCGGTGTAGAGGCGGGTGAAGAATCCGTGCCGCGGCAGCGCCGACGATTCGCCGCCCTCGTCCACCGCCGTGGATTGGGGCGTCGCGGCGGTGGACACTATGTCGCGGGAAGGCCTTCCCGTCGTCTCGGATGTCTTTCCTGAAGCCATTGGCTACCCCTGCTCCATCGCATGCGCGGCGCGTCGTTCCCTCGCGATCTGCTGCACCGCGCCCAGCCCGTTCAAGGCCGGTCTGGCCAGCAGTGTCGACTTCGACGCCAAGTACACCAGCGGCCAGGTCACCAGGAACACGATTACCGTGTCGAGCAGTGTGGTCAGGCCGAGGGTGAACGCGAAGCCCCTCACCTCGCCGATGGCCAGGAAGTACAGCACGGCGGCGGCCAGGAAGCTCACCGCGTTGCCCGACAGGATCGTCTTACGGGCCCGTACCCATCCTCTCGGCACCGCCGATCGGAACGAGCGGCCTTCGCGTATCTCGTCCTTGATGCGTTCGAAGAACACCACGAATGAGTCCGCGGTGGTCCCGATGCCGATGATCAGACCCGCGATGCCGGCCAGGTCGAGGGTGTAGTTGATGTAGCGGCCCAATAGCACCAGGATCGCGAACACCATTGCGCCCGAAGCGACAAGCGACAGGCCGATCAGGAAGCCTAACGCGCGGTAATAGAACAGCGAATACAGCAGCACCAGAGCCAGACCGATGGCGCCGGCGATCAGGCCTGCGCGCAGCGACGTCAGACCCAGGGTGGCCGAGACGGTTTCGGCCTGCGACGACTCGAAGGACAGTGGCAGCGAGCCGTACTTCAACACATTCGCCAGGTCGCCGGCCTGCGCGGCGGTGAAATTGCCGGTGATCTGGGTACGGCCGCCGGGGATGGCCTCCTGGATCTCGGGTGCGCTGACGACCTGCGAGTCGAGGACGAAAGCGGTCTGTGTGCCGACGTGTGCGGCGGTGAAGTCGGCCCACGTCGTCGCGGCAGCGCCCTTGAACTTGAGCTCTACCACATTCTGGGCGGTCTGCTGGTTGAAACCCGAACTTGCGCTGTCGATGTCCTCACCACTGATGATCGACTTGTCCAGCAGATACACCTGCTTGTGGTCGGTTGAACATGTGACCAGAGGCAGGTTGGGGTCGTCGTTGCCGGCAAGCACGTCGTCCTGATTGCAGCGAGTGCTCTCGTACTGCAGCGCGAGGATCTCCATGGTCTGGTCGGTGCTCTGGCGCAGTTCCTTCTCGGCCGAGATCCGCTGTGCGAGATCCTCGCGGGAGCCCGGTGCGGGCGCAGGGGGCGCAGGTGCGGGCGCAGCCGCAGGCGGTGTGGGTGCCGGCGGAGCCGGCTGCGGCGTGCTCGGATCCGGGGTCGGCTCAGGCTCTTGGGGATACGGACGCGGCTGCGCGGGAGGCGGCGCAGGTTCGCTGCTGGGTGCCGACTCCCCGGTGGGAGCCGGTTCGCCGGGCGGTTGCCCGCCGGGCGCCGGCGGCGCCGGCGGCGAACCGGGCGGTGCCTCGGCCGGCAACGGCGCAGGGGGCTGACCCGGCGGCTGGCCCGCTGGCGGCTGCTGCGCAGGCTGTGCCGACTGTACCGGCATCGCGTGGATCACCGGCCGGATGTAAAGACGCGCCGTCTGACCCAGGTTGCGCGCTTCGCTGCTATCGCTGCCGGGCACGGTGATCACGATGTTGTCGCCGTCGACGACGACCTCGGATCCCGACACTCCCAGCCCGTTGACGCGCGCGCTGATGATCTGCTGCGCCTGGGCCAACGCTTCGCGGGTCGGCGCCGAGCCGTCCGGCGTGCGAGCCGTCAGCGTCACGCGTGTCCCGCCCTGCAGGTCGATGCCCAGCTTGGGCTTGGCCTGCTTGTTCCCGGTGAGGAACATCAACAGGTACACGCCGACGAGCAGCACCAGGAAAACGGTCAGGTAGCGGGCAGGATGCACCGGCGGCGAAGACGATGCCACGTTCTTAGGGTCTCCTCGAGTTCGGTTCGTCTACACCGGCAGAGCCTACGTGCCGGCGGGCTTGGCTCAGTCCTGGGTCAGGCGGCCCGGTTCGCCGGTCGCGTCGCTGTCGTCGAGTTCCGCGGTGGTCGCGGGCTCGTCGACGGCGTCGGTCTCCGGCTCGATCCGGTCCCGAATGGCCAGCTTCATCCAGGTGGTCACCACCCCGGGTGCGATCTCCAGGTCGACGGTGTCGTCGGTGATGCCGGCGATGGTGGCCTGCAGCCCGGATGTGGTGTGCACCCGGTCCCCGACCCGTAGCGATTCGTGCAGGTCGATGGTGGCCTGCATCGCGCGCTTTTGGCGTCGCGACGCGAAGTACATGAACGCTCCGAGGATGACCAGGAGCGGCAAGAAGACGAACAGGTCCATAGCAGCGATGTCTTTCTGGTTCAGGCAGGTCAAAGCCCCCGGTATGTCGTTGTATGGGGGCCTCGCAACAGACCAGTGTGCCACTTCCTCCACAGGGGGCGGCGAAGTGCGGCCCCTCGACGGGCGCCGGGCTGGTGATCGGGGTCATTCCGGAGCCTTGACCACGCATCCGTAAGCTGGTATGAACGGTAAGTGCCAACTTACGGAGAGGTGCTGGATTCTTTGGCCGATCCGATGCGACGGCAGATCGTCGACCTGGTCCGCGCGAAGCCGTCGTCGGTGCAGGAACTGGCCGATCAACTGCCGATAAGCCGGCCCGCCGTTTCGCAACACCTGAAGATCTTGAAAGAAGCCGGCATCGTCGCGTCGGAGCCGGTCGGCACCCGACGCGTCTACACCGTCACGACCGACGGCTTCGAGGTGCTCCGCCAGTGGCTCGATGTCATGTGGCGCGACGCGTTGGGGTCGTTCGCAGATTTCACCGAAAGCACAAAACCCGTCGACCGAGGAGAGCCGTCATGACCATCAGCACAGACGTCCGTCGCGAAATCACCGTGCCGGGCACGCCGGAGCGCGTGTGGGACCTTTTCACCAACCACATGGCGCAGTGGTGGCCGTCTGACCATCACCTGGCGGCGTCGCCCGTCGTGGCGATGACCGTTGAACCCCACGTGGGCGGCCGGGTCTACGACAGCTGTGAGGACGGCAGCCAGTCGGTTTGGGGCCTGGTCACCGATTGGGAACCGCCGTCGCGGTTCGGGTTCGCATGGATGCTCGACGGCACATGGCAACTGGAAACCGATCCGGAGAAGGCGTCACGGGTGTCGATCTTGTTCATGGCTGACGGCGAGAACACGCGGGTGGTTCTGGTCCACAGCGAATTCTGGCGACTGGGCGACGGCGGACAGGGAATGGCCGACGCGGTCGGATCGCCCGATGGCTGGCAGCTTGGCCTGCAGCGCTTCGCCGATTTCGCGGGGGCTTAGCACACAAGTCGCCGATCCGGGGGCATCGGGATTCCGATCGCGAAGCGGGTGTCCGTGAGTTACTTTGTCTGCGATGAACGCGCCTGCTGCTGGTGTTCCCGGGGCTGATGTGAGGGATGCTCGGGGCGCTGATCGCCGCCAGGCCGAGTACTTCCGGTCCGTGCTGCACGAGCGTTACCTGGAGCTGGTCGACAAGATCGCCGGCCATCGGCGGCTGGTGATCAAGTATCAGAATCGCGACGAATTGTCCGAGGCGAGCCGGATGCGCCGGATCCTCCGCGACGAGGAGCACGAACGCGAGACCCTGCGACGCCTCATCGAAGCACTGCATGCGCGGTTTTTCGACGATGCAGCCGTCGAGGGTGCGGCGCCTCTGGTTACCGTCAGCCCGCTGTAGATCCGGTGAGGGCCGCGGCCGGCGCTCGTCGATCAATGTCCGGTCGCGGCCTCACTGTTGCGCGTCCAGCGACAGCAGGAGCTTGCCGGTGTTCTCGCCGCGGAAGAGCTTCAGCAGTGTGTCGGGAAAGTCGGCGACGTCGCCGCGCACGATGTCCTCCCGCGAGCGCAGCTCGCCGCTGCGCCACCATTTCGCAAGTTGTGCAACACCTTCCGGGTACCGATTGGCATAGTCGAAGATCACGAAACCCGTCATCGACGCACGGGCGACCAGTAGCTGCATGTAGTTCGCCGGTCCGCGCGGTGCCTCGGTGGCGTTGTATTGCGAAACCGCACCGCACAGGACAACCCGGGCACCGCGCGCAAGGCGGGCAAGCGCCGCCTCCAATGCCTCGCCACCGACGTTGTCGAAGAAGACGTCGACGCCGTCGGGCGCGTGGGCCTTGAGCTGTGCACGTAGGTCACCGGCGGCGTGGTCGATCGCCGCGTCGAACCCGAGCTCGTCGACCAGCCAGCGGCACTTCTCCCGGCCTCCTGCGATACCGACCACGCGGCAACCCTTGATCCGCGCGATCTGCCCGGCGACGCTGCCGACCGAACCAGCGGCGCCCGACACGACTACGGTCTGGCCCGCCTCCGGTCGCCCGATATCCATCAGCCCGAAATATGCTGTGAGACCGCTGATTCCGAGTACGCTCAGATGAACCGGGGCGGGCGCCAGCGTGGTGTCCACGTGGGTCGTCTCCGATCCGTCGGAAACGGCGTAGCGCTGCACCCCGAAGGTCCCGTACACGTGCTCGCCGACACTGAAATCCCGATGACGGGAATCGACCACCCGTCCGATGCCGGCGGCCCGCATGACCTCGCCGATCTCAACCGGCGGCACATACGAGCGGCCGGCGTTCATCCACGAGCGCATTGCCGGGTCGATGGACAGATATTCGACGCGCACCAGAAACTGGCCGTCTCGGGGACCTTCGACCGGCCCGTCGACCAGCTCCCAGTCGCCGGGCGTGGGCAGGCCGGTCGGCCTTGCGGCCAGACGGCATTGACGATTGAGCTCGGTCATGGTCGCTCTCCTGTTCAGTGTGAGGACACCGCCGTGGCAGCGCGCATCGTCGCTTCGCCACCTGGGTCTTGGGCGGTCGACGGAACCACCGCGACGCTGTCGGCGCCGGCGTCGTGGTAGACCCTCAACCGCGCCGCGATCCGCTCGGGGGAGCCCAGGGCGCCGACCTTGTCGAGCAGCTCCACTGGGACGGCGTCGGCCAGCTCCCGACGCCGGACCCCGGCGCGGGCCCGGCGCACGATATCGCCGAAACCCAGCTCGCAGAACATCTCGCCGTAGCCGGGCGGACTCAGGTACACGGCGAGCTGGGCGGCCAGCTGCCGCAGTGCCGGCTCCCCGGGGTCGAGTGCTGCGGGGACCCACACGGTCAGGCGCGGCGGCCGCCGACCCGCCGCCGCGGCTTCGGCATCGACGGCCGCACGGGCAACGGCAACCCGTTCCGGCGGCACGAGGTTCAAAACCACCTCGTCGGCGTGCCGAGCGGCGACCCGAAGCATCGCGGGCCCGAAAGCGCCCACGGCGATCCCGATTTCGGGCCGCGGGGCGCGCAGCCGGAAGCCGTGGCTGCGGACGTGCACGCCGGTGAAGTCCACGCGATCCCCAACGAGGATCGAGCGGACACACTCGATGGTTTCCCGCATGCGCGCCGCGGTGTGCGCCCACGCGCGGTCGTGCCAACCCGCCACGATGGCGGGGCTGGAGGCACCCAGCGCGAGGTCGACCCCGCTTCCGGTCAGCGACGCGACCGACGCCGCACCGAGCGCGAGCGCCACGGGACTGCGAACCCCGACCGGAAGCGGGCCGATCTTCAGGCGGATGCCGGGCACACGAACTCCGACGGCCGTGGCCAGCGCAAAGGCGTCATACGTGGCCATTTCGCCGATCCAGACCGCCTCCATCGAGGCGTCTTTCGCCCCCGACGCGACGTCAACCGCTTCCTCGCTGGGCCGGTCGAGCCAAAACGGCAGCGCCGCTTCGATGTGCCGGTTCACAGCATCGAGGAGTCGGCGGGCTGGCCGAGCAGGATGCGCCCCGGCAGTTCGCGGGACGCCTCGTTGACCTGAAAGTGCGCCGTGGCGGTGAAGGCATCACGGAATCGTCGCTGCAGTGAAGAGGTGTCGTAGATCGAACTGCCGCCGCCGAGTTCGTACATCGCGCGCACCACGTCGGCCGACGTCCGCACCGCGTGGGTGGCCGCGAGGCGCAGCCGGTTGCGCGGCGCGACGGGCACCGGTTCGGTGCGCTGGCTGGCCCGCCAGGCCGCATCGATCGCGTCGTAGTACAACGCCCGGGCGGCGTCCAGTGCCGACTGCGCGGTCGCAACTGCCGCCTGGGTCGCCGGGCGCTCGGCGAGCGTCCGGGTCGATCCCAACCCCTTCTTGCCCGCCGCCAGGTCGATCAGGTCGTCGATGGCCGCTTGCGCATTGCCCATCGCCGCCGCCCCGATCGACAGCGCGAAGAATCCGAACGCCGGGAAGCGGTAGAGCGGCCGGTCCACGACCGGGCCGTCGAAAATCGACAACACCCGATCGGTCGGAACGAAGACCTCGTCGGCGACGCAGTCGTGACTACCGGTACCGCGCAGGCCGAGCGTGTGCCAGGTGTCGAGGACCGTGAGGTCGTCCTTGCGCAGCGCCACCACAACGGGTCTGGGTCGGTCGTCCAGCAGGCAGCCTGCGAACATCATGTCGGCGTGCGTTATCCCGCTGCAGAACGCCCACCGACCCGAAACCACGACGCCACCGTCGACCGACCGTGCCACACCCCGCGGCGCCCACACGCCCGCGGCGACGCCGCGGGCGTGGCCGAACAGTTGGTCGCGGCTGGTGGCCGGGAGGTAGCCGACCAGCAGGCTGCTGGTGATCGCGATCGACACGCACCACCCGACCGACGCGTCCCCCCGAGCCAGCGTCTCGGCGCAGCGGAGCGCGGTTCCCGGCGGCAGCTCCAGCGCGCCGACCTCCACAGGCGCGCCGGCGCGAAGCAGCCCCGAGCCGTGAAGGTGCGCAAGGACTTCTTCTGGTAGACGGCGATGTTCGTCGATGAGGTCGGAAGTGCGCCGCGCCGCCTCGGCGATTCGCTCGGCGACCTTTTCGATGTCGGTGACCGCCGGGTCGAGCGTGTCCGTCGGGTTCATGGTTCAACGACGTTACCACTTATGGTTCATTTACTAAACCAGTACAATCCTTGAACCATGGCGCCTGATCTCTCGCACCGCTTCGAGGCCGAGTCCGTGGCCCGGACCCTTGATCTGGTCGGCGAGCGCTGGACCCTGCTCATCCTGCGCGAGGCGTTCTTCGGGGTGCGCCGCTTCGGGCAGTTCACCCGCAACCTGAACATTTCGCGCCCGACACTGTCGGCACGGTTGCGGACGCTGGTCGACGCCGGCCTGCTCGAGCGAGTCTTGTATTCCAGCGACCCGGAGCGCCACGAGTACCGCCTCACCGACGCCGGTCGTGACCTCTTTGCCGCGATCGTGACCCTGATGCAGTGGGGCGACGAGCATCTCCCCCACCCCGACGGACCGCCAATCGTGTTGCGCCACAATTCCTGTGGGCAGATCGCCGAACCGCAATTGACGTGTCGCCGGTGCGGCGGCGAGATCGGGGTACGCGATGTCACGCCCGAGCCCGGGCCGGGATTTCGTCCGTCGCACGAATCCGCTTGAGCGCATCGGATGCGAACGGGCGTGCAGAATGGCCCGATGGAACTCGACGAGGCGCTTCGCACCACCGGCGCGATCCGTGAATTCACCGATGAACCCGTCGACGATGCGGCGCTGGCACGAATCCTCGACACCGCGCGATTTGCGCCCAGCGGCGGCAACGCGCAGGCGTGGCGTGTCGTGGTCATCAAGGACCGGTGGGTGCGCCGGCGGCTTCGGGACCTGTATCTGGCAGGGTGGCGAGACTACCTGGCCATGGCGGCAGCCGGCCTGCGGCCATGGTCGCCGGTCAACGACCGGCAGGCCGAGGCGGACGCCTTGGCAGCAGCCGACGGCGCCGGCGGTGGCGACGGTTTCGCCGAGCACCTCGACGAATCCCCTGTCCTGCTTGCGGTCTACGCCGACCTGTCGAAGCTGGCGGCGGTCGACCGCGATGCGACCCGCTACTCGTTCGCCGGGGGCGCGTCCATCTATCCGTTCGCGTGGAGCATCCTGTTGGCCGCCCGCGCCGAAGGGCTGGGCGGCGTCGTCACCACGATGGCGATCCGGGATGAGGCGAACGTCAACGCGCTGCTCGGCGCCGCCGAACCGCTGGCGCTCGCGGCGGTGATCGCGTTGGGCCATCCCGTTCGTCAGCCGCGGCGACTGCGGCGGGCGCCGGTCGGGGAGTTCACCACGATCGACCGCATCGACGGCCCCACTTTCGACGGGGGCGCCGACTAGGCTCGTCCTACGACGTTAGGGAGAACCCGTGAGCACTCTCGAACAGAGCCGTCTGCTTGTCACCGAGATCCCCGGCCCCCGCTCGCTCGAGCTGATCAACCGCAAGGCCGCCGCGGTGGCCCGCGGGGTCGGCAACACGATGCCGGTTTATGCCGCGCGGGCAGGCGGCGGGATCGTCGAGGATGTCGACGGCAACCGGCTGATCGATCTGGGCTCCGGCATCGCGGTCACCACGGTCGGCAACGCCGCCCCCAGGGTCGTCGATGCGGTTCGCGCGCAAGTCGCCGACTTCACCCACACCTGCTTCATGATCACGCCGTACGAGGAGTACGTCGCGGTCGCCGAGCAGCTCAACCGGCTCACCCCGGTCGCGGGCGAAAAACGTTCCGCGCTGTTCAATTCCGGGGCCGAAGCAGTCGAGAACGCCGTCAAGATCGCACGCACGTATACCCACAAGAGCGCCGTTGTCGCCTTCGACCACGCCTATCACGGCCGCACCAACCTGACAATGGCGATGACCGCGAAGTCGATGCCGTACAAGAGCGGGTTCGGCCCGTTCGCGCCGGAGGTCTATCGCGCGCCGTTGTCCTACCCGTACCGCGATGCCCAACTCAACAAGGAGCTGGCCACCGACGGTGAATTGGCCGCCCGCAGAGCAATTTCCATCATCGACAAGACCGTCGGCGCCGACAACCTCGCGGCCATCGTGATCGAACCGATCCAGGGTGAGGGCGGCTTCATCGTGCCGGCCGACGGATTCCTTCCCGCGTTGCTTGGGTGGTGCCGCACGAACGACGTGGTTTTCATCGCCGACGAGGTGCAGACCGGCTTCGCGCGAAGCGGGCGGTGGTTCGCCTGCGAGCACGAGGGCATCGAGCCGGACCTGATCGTCACCGCGAAGGGCATCGCCGACGGACTGCCGCTGTCGGCGGTGACCGGCGGGGCAGAGATGATGGACGCCCCACACGCCAGCGGCCTCGGCGGCACCTTCGGTGGCAACCCGGTCGCCTGCGCCGCGGCACTGGCCACCATCGAGACGATCGAGGCCGAGGGACTGCTGGCGCGCGCAGCCGAAATCGAGCACCTGATGAAAGACCGGCTGGGCCGGATGCAGGCCGAGGACGACCGGATCGGCGACGTGCGCGGTCGCGGTGCGATGATCGCCGTCGAGCTGGTCCGCTCCGGCACGGGCGACCCCGACCCCGATCTGACCCGCGCGCTGGCCGCCCGCGCGCATGCCGCCGGCGTCATCGTGCTCACCTGCGGCACCTACAACAACGTGCTGCGTTTCCTGCCGCCGCTGCCGATCAGCGACGAGCTACTCCTCGAAGGCCTCGACGTTCTCGCCTTGATCCTCGCGGACCTCTGAAGAAGGGGTTGGCCGTTGTTGCCTATGGGGCAGCGGTCGTTGTGTGGCGGCGACGGCCGAACAGGCCGCCCCAACGGTGCCGCGGCTCCGCTTCGGGCGCCTCGTCTGGCGGCGTCGCATCGGCGACCGGCTCGCCCGGCGCCGTTGCCTCGGTCGGCGCGGGCGCGGGCTCGCCCGCCCGCTCCGGCGGCACTGCCACAGCGGCGACCCGGAGCTGCGCGTACCGGATGTCCCGCAGGCTGCGAACCGACAGCCGGCCCAGGGCGAGCGCGCCGAGGAACACGATCACCACACCGAGGCCGGAGAAGTACGCGATCTCCAGCACCGCCCGCTTCCAGTCGACAGACGCGACCGGCGAGCCGGCGTCGCCTATACCCAGCGATCCGGCGAACGCGCGACCGACGACGAACCACGCACCGGCGAGCACCGACAGCCAGCCACCCAACATCGCGGTCGCACGGTTGCGCGACCCCAGCAGCAGCAACCCTCCGGCCATCGTGGCCGCCCCGGGCAACACCTCCAGCCAGCCGCGCGCGGTGGTCCACGTCCATTCCTGATCGGGCGTGTAAGCGAAGTGGAAGTACGGCCCGACGAACGGGATGAGCCCACCCCACACGCCGAGCAGAATCAGCAGAAATCCGCTCGCCGCGCCACGGCTGCGGGGCATGTCCAGCCTGCCGCGCGCGGGTCCTCCGGTGTCCAAGTCGTTCATGACGCCTCCTTACCGACCGGGGCCGATTACCCATGATCTGCGGCGACGTAAACCTCCCGCCTAGCGCACGAGACCGACCGTGAGCAGGACAATCGCGAGCACGGGACATGCGCCCTGGGTGATCGCCGCACGTGCCTTGTCAGGTGACGACACCATGAGCACCGCCGCCGCCAGCGCCATCGAGCCGGTACCGGCGTAGACCAGCGCGGCGCCGACCGCCGTGAAACCGAGCGCGACGGCCACGATCCCGACAGCGGTGATGATCGCCAGGAAGAGGTTGTAGAAGCCTTGGTTGAGGGCGAGCAATTTGGTGGTGGCCGCCTCCTCCTGGCTGGTGCCGAAAATGGCGCGTGTTCGCGGCGCGGTCCACAGCAGCGACTCGAGTACGAAGATGTAAACGTGTACGCCGGCAGCGAGGCCGGCGAAGATCAATCCCGCGACGACCATCGGTGTCAAACCGCCTCCCTCATCTAGTCGAAAAGCCCCGGCTGCCCCAGTCCGGTGACCCCGCTCGGTGGCGCAAGACCCAGGTGGGTCCACGCCAGCGCGGTCGCAACCCGACCCCGTGGTGTGCGCGCGATCATCCCGGCGCGAACCAGGAACGGCTCGCACACCTCCTCGACCGTCGTTGCCTCCTCCCCGACGGCGACGGCGAGCGTTGACACCCCGACCGGGCCGCCGCCGAAGCTGCGGGTCAACGCGGTCAGCACCGCACGGTCCAGCCGGTCGAGGCCGAGCTCGTCGACGTCGTAGACCTCCAGGGCGGCCTTGGCGACGTCGCGAGTGATCACCCCGTCGGCGCGTACCTCGGCGTAGTCGCGCACTCGTCGCAGCAGCCGGTTGGCGATGCGGGGTGTACCGCGGGAGCGCCGGGCGATTTCGGCACCGGCTTCGCCCCCGAGCTCGATGCCGAGGATGCCCGCCGAGCGGGCCAGCACCCGCTCCAGTTCGGCCGGCTCATAGAAGTCCATGTGGGCGGTGAAGCCGAACCGGTCGCGCAGCGGACCGGTCAGCGCGCCGGAGCGTGTGGTCGCGCCGACGAGGGTGAACGGCGCGACTTCGAGCGGAATCGATGTGGCGCCAGGCCCTTTCCCGACGACGACGTCGACGCGGAAGTCCTCCATCGCCAGGTAGAGCATCTCTTCGGCGGGCCGCGCGATGCGGTGGATCTCGTCGATGAACAGCACGTCATGCTCCACCAGGTTGGAGAGCATCGCGGCCAGGTCGCCGGCCCGTTCCAGCGCGGGTCCCGACGTCACCCGCAGCGAGCTCCCGAGTTCGGCCGCGATGATCATCGCCAGCGACGTCTTGCCCAGGCCCGGGGGGCCCGACAGCAATATGTGGTCGGGTGTGCTCCCGCGGTTCTTGGCGCCCTGGATCACCAACTGCAGCTGCTCGCGGACCCGGGGCTGCCCGATGAACTCCTGAAGCGAGCGGGGCCGCAGGCTGGCGTCGATGTCGCCCTCGCCGACCGTCAACGCCGCCGACACCTCACGTTCGTCGGGCTCGTCCGCTTCGAACCTGCTCATTTTGGCTTCCCAAGCAGCGACAGCGCCGCGCGCAGGGCGGTGCTCGTCGTCGCTGCGTCATCGCTCGCCAGCACTCTGTCGGTGGCCTCCTCGGCCTGCTTGACGGCAAATCCGAGCCCCACCAGGGCTTCCACGACAGGACCGCGCACCGAATGACCGTTGACGGCAGGCGCACTTGCCGTGGCGGCAACGGGGCCCACCTTGTCGCGCAGTTCCAGCACCATGCGTTCGGCGCTGCGCTTACCGATGCCGGGCACGCGGGTGAGCGCGGTGACGTCGCCGCCGGCCAGCGCCTGGCGGAGGGCGGACGCCTCGTGCACGGCCAGCGTCGCCATGGCGAGCCGCGGCCCGACCCCGGAGACTGACAGCAGCGTTTGGAAAAGGTCACGCGAATCGGCGTCGACGAACCCGTACAGCGTCATCGAGTCCTCGCGCACGATCATCGCGGTGACGAGCCTGGCTTCCGTGCCGCGACGCAGCGTGGCTAGCGTCGACGGCGTCGCGTTGATCCGGTAGCCGACGCCGGACGCCTCGATGACGACGTGGTCGAGTGCCACATCGAGGACGTCCCCGCGGATCGAGGCAATCACGTGGCGCTCCGTGACATCCGGTCGGGCGCCGCCTTCAACTTCGCCTTGAACTTCTTGCGCTGCGCGCCGGCCACGGCCTCGGCCTCTGCCATC
Organism: Mycobacterium sp.; assembly: GCF_035314905.1. Classification (GTDB taxonomy): domain Bacteria; phylum Actinomycetota; class Actinomycetes; order Mycobacteriales; family Mycobacteriaceae; genus Mycobacterium. Next base: position 4,174 of record NZ_DATFYW010000101.1, on the reverse strand, counting down.
CGGGCCAGCATCGGCGCGCGCCAGCAGTGGCAGATCGCCAGGGCAAGCGCGTCGGCCGCGTCTGCGGGTGTGGGTTTGGCTTGCAGTGCAAGGATTTTGGTGACCATCGCGGTGACCTGTGCTTTGTCCGCGCCGCCGCTACCGGTGACCGCCGCCTTCACCTCACTCGGCGTGTGGAACTGCACGTCGATGTCGCGGCGGGCGGCGGCCACGGCGATCACGCCGCCGGCCTGGGCGGTGCCCATGACCGTTGACACGTTCTGCTGGGAGAACACCCTCTCGATCGCGATGACATCGGGCCTGTGCGTGTCCATCCAGTATTCGACGGCGTCGCTGATCGCCAGGAGTCGCCGATGCAGCGGTAGATCCGCCTGTGTGCGTACCACGTCGACGTCGAGAGCGGTGACCCGCCGGCCACGACCGCCTTCGACGACCGATAACCCGCAGCGGGTCAGTCCCGGGTCGACACCCATGACACGCACGCGACACCTTTCACGAACAGTTGTTCGAGAGCCTAGCGGCCGCGCGCGACCTCGTCCGGCACGACACGCGGCAGCAGCCCGACTCCGCGGAACGTCGGCTCGGGATCGGCTGGCCGCCCGCGGCTAGCCCGCGTCGAGCTCAGCCAGCACTTCATCGGGGAGGTCGGCGTTGGTGTAGACGTCCTGGACGTCGTCACTTTCCTCCAGCGCATCGACGAGCTTGAGCACCTTGCGCGCTGCGTCCGCGTCCACCGGCACCATGACTGACGGTTGGAAGCCGGCCTCCGCGGAGTCGTAGTCGATGCCGGCGTCCTGCAGCGCCGAGCGCACGGCGACCAGGTCGGACGGCTCCGAGATCACCTCGAAGGCGTCGCCGAGATCGTTGACGTCTTCGGCGCCGGCGTCCAGCACGGCGGCCAGCACGTCGTCCTCGGACAAGCCGTTCTTCTCCAGCGTGACGACGCCCTTGCGGCTGAACAGGTATGCCACCGAGCCGGGGTCGGCCATGCTGCCCCCGTTTCGGGTCATCGCCACTCGCACCTCGCCGGCGGCGCGGTTGCGGTTGTCGGTCAGGCACTCGACCAGCACCGCGACGCCGCTGGGGCCGTAGCCCTCGTAGGTGATCGTCTGCCAGTCGGCGCCGCCGGCTTCCTCCCCCGCGCCGCGCTTGCGGGCCCGCTCGATGTTCTCGTTGGGAACCGAGCTCTTCTTGGCCTTCTGGATCGCGTCGTAGAGGGTGGGGTTGCCCCCCGGGTCGCCGCCACCGACGCGCGCGGCAACTTCGATGTTCTTGATCAACCGGGCGAACATCTTGCCGCGGCGTGCGTCGACGACGGCCTTCTTGTGCTTGGTGGTGGCCCACTTGGAATGGCCGCTCATCCGGTACTACCTCGTCTTTCTCCCACAACTCGGGTAACCCGACGAGTCTACGTGGGCGATTCGGCGCGGCCGGTGACGATGTCGACGAACAACCTGTGCACGCGGCGATCGCCCGTGATCTCCGGGTGAAACGCCGTGGCCAGCATCGGGCCTTGACGCACGGCCACAACATGATCGGCCGCCCTGGCGAGCACGTGCACGCCCTCCCCCACCCGTTCGACCCACGGCGCCCTGATGAACACGGCGTGCACCGGCGAGTCCAGCCCATCGAACGGTATGTCGCCTTCGAACGAGTCGACCTGGCGCCCGAACGCGTTGCGCCGCACTGTCATATCGATGCCGCGCAACGGGACGGCCTGGCGTCCGTCGGCGCCGGCGTCGACGATTTCGGTGGCCAGCAGAATCATCCCTGCGCACGACCCGTATACCGGCATCCGGTCGGACACCCGCTGGCGCAGCGGGTCGAGCAACTCGAACTCGCGCAGAAGGTGGCTCATCGTCGTCGACTCGCCCCCGGGGATCACAAGCGCGTCGACGGCGTCGAGCTCCTTGCGGCGGCGCACCGTGGTCGCATCGGCGCCGGCCTCCCGCAGCGCCGCCAGGTGCTCGCGGGTGTCCCCCTGCAGGGCCAGCACACCGATTCGCGGCGTGCTCACCCCGGAGCCGGCGGTTTGTGGTCGCGCGGGAACCGCGTCAGACCTTCCTGCACGACGGCTGCGACCATGCGGCCGCCGCGGTCGAAGATCTTGCCTTGCGTCAACGCGCGTCCGCCGCTTGCCGACGGCGAGGACTGGTCGTAGAGCAGCCACTCGTCGGCGCGGAACGGGCGCAGAAACCACAGCGCGTGATCAAGCGACGCCACCTGCAGATGCTCACGCTCGCCCTTGTGAATGACCTGCGCCGAGCCCAGCAGCGTGAGGTCGCTCATATATGCCAGTGCGCAGATGTGCAGCACCGGGTCGTCGGGCAACGGATCGCGGTGGCGGAACCACACCTGCTGCTGGGAAGCCTTGCCCGGGATCGGCTCCAGCATTTCGCGCGGCACGATCCGCACATCCCATTCCGCGAATTGGCGAAATACGTCGCTTTCGAGATAGTGCGTGGACCGAACTTCGGGAATCTCCTCCGGCCCCGGCGCCGGCGGCATGTCGTCCTGGTGCTCGATGCCGTGCTGCTCGGTCTGGAAGGACGCCGACATGGAGAAGATCGTTTCGCCGTGCTGGATCGCATTGACACGCCGCGTGGAGAACGAGCCGCCGTCGCGTACTCGCTCGACGAGGAAGACCGTGCGCATCTGAGGGTCTCCGGGCCGCAGGAAATAGCCGTGCAGCGAGTGCACGTGATAGCGCTCGTCAACCGTGCGTGCCGCCGACACCAGCGATTGGCCGGCGACGTGGCCGCCGAACGTGCGGTTCCGGATGCCTGAGCCGGTGCTGGCGACGCTGCCACGAAAGATGTTGATCTCGAGCTGTTCGAGATCAAGAATCTCTTCGATTGCCATGCGGGATGTTTACCAGCCCCGTTCGGCCAGCCGATGCGGGGCCGCGATCTCCTCCACGTTTATCCCCACCATGGGCTCGCCCAGGCCGCGTGACACCCGCGCCAACACGTCGGGGTCGTCGTAGAAGGTGGTGGCCTTGACGATCGCCGCCGCGCGCTGGGCCGGGTCGCCGGACTTGAAAATGCCGGAGCCGACGAACACGCCCTCGGCGCCGAGCTGCATCATCATCGCGGCGTCTGCCGGGGTGGCGATGCCGCCGGCGGTGAACAGCGTCACCGGAAGCTTGCCCGCCCGCGCCACCTCGACGACGAGCTCATGGGGCGCCTGCAGTTCCTTGGCGGCGACGTAGAGTTCGTCGTCGGACAGCGACGTCAGGCGCCGGATCTCGCCGCCGATGGCGCGCATGTGGGTGGTGGCGTTGGACACGTCGCCGGTGCCTGCTTCGCCTTTCGAGCGGATCATCGCCGCCCCTTCGGTAATGCGGCGCAGCGCCTCACCGAGGTTGGTGGCGCCGCACACGAATGGCACCGTGAACTTCCACTTGTCGATGTGGTGGGTGTAATCCGCCGGGGTCAGCACCTCGGACTCGTCGATGTAGTCCACGCCGAGGCTCTGCAGGATCTGGGCTTCGACGAAGTGCCCGATCCGCGCCTTGGCCATCACCGGGATCGTGACCGCGGACATGATCGCCTCGATCATGTCGGGATCGCTCATCCGCGAGACGCCGCCCTGGGCCCGGATGTCGGCGGGCACCCGCTCGAGCGCCATCACCGCCACGGCACCCGCGCCCTCGGCGATGCGGGCCTGCTCCGGAGTGACGACGTCCATGATCACGCCGCCCTTGAGCATTTCGGCCATTCCGCGCTTGACCCGCGCGGTTCCGGTCTGCCCCGACCCGTTCGGGTGAGCCGCGGTGTCCACTGTTGCCCCTCTTGTCGGTAATGCCTGGTACCGACCCAGTCTAGTGGGTGGGCGCCAACCGATTTCTCACGCGATGATCGCGTGCGCGAACAGCATCACACCCGGTGGACAGCAGGGCTTATGTATGTCAACATACATAACACGTTGAGATCCGCGCGAAGGGACGCTGACGGATGGCAAGTCCGCGTGAGCGCATGGTGATATCGGCCGCACTGCTGATCCGGGAACGCGGTGCGCACCCGACCGCGATCGCCGACGTGCTCGAGCACAGCGGCGCACCTCGGGGATCGGCGTATCACTATTTCCCTGGCGGCCGCACGCAACTGTTATGTGAGGCCGTCGATTACGCGGGCGACTATGTCGCCGCGAAGATCACGACGGGGCAGCGAGG
>NZ_DATFYW010000100.1:0-25872 GCF_035314905.1 Mycobacterium sp. | reverse complement strand
GATGTGCGCCTTCAGCGCCTCGCGCACCGTGAAGCCGGCCAGCGGTCGGGGCGCCGCGATGCACAGCCGCTCGGTTACTCGGGTGCCGCCCTCGATTGGCTCGAAGGTCACCCTGCCGCGCAGACGTACGCCGGGAAATTGGCGCGCCTGAAAAGTCACGCCACCCGCCGCGGGTACCGACAGCCGGGCCGAGTAGACGGTCGGAATCGTGAACGGTCCCAACGGGACACGATCACGAACCCGGTAGCTTTGCGCGTATCCGTCCGCCCCCTCATTTCGCGCGGTTGAACGCACGGCGACCACGAGCGGGTGGACGTGCTTCATGTTGTTCAGATCCGCATAGAAACCCCGGACGGTGTCCGGCCCGGCGGGCACCTCCTCGTTCAGCGTCTGCTCGGCATGGGCGGTCCACCAACTCACGAACGACAACCATAATCGCCGGCGTCGAAACCGACGTCTTGGGCCACTACGACCCTGCGTTTGCTCGGGACGACTTCGTCGACATCATCCTCGAGAGCGGCTGGCCCGAGTATGGCGAGGCTTACCGGTGGCCGCCCACATGGCCGCCACCGTATCCGTACCCCCCGAAGTAGTCGCCCTCCCAGTAGAGGTACTGCGGGCCGAACTGGACCGGCGTCGAGTCATTGATCTGCACATTGCCGGGCGAGGAGCAGACGGTGCCGACGCCCGGAGCGGTGGTGCAGGACTGATCGCCGCTGTCGGTGGCCAGCGCGGCGGGGGCCGCGATGATCGCGACTGCAGCTCCCGCAGCTGCCACCAGCGGTGTGACGTAATGGAATTTCATTGGTGTGTCTCCTTTTTGATGTGTTGGTGTTAGAGCCGGGAGAGGTGTCCGATTCCGAAGACCAGCAGGCCGGCTGCGCCGCCGACCAGCAGTTGGCGCGCACCGGACCGGAGCGCGCTTCGGCCGTTGAGCAACCCGATCACGGCGCCCACGGCGAACAACGCCAACCCGGCCAGCACGACCGCGGCGATCAGTGCGGCGCGACCCGACCCGAACAGGTACGGCAGCACGACCACCACAGCGCCGAGCCCGAATGCGAACAGGCTCGAGACGGCCGCCGACCATGGTGAGCCGAGCTCGTCGGGATCCAGCCCGAGCTCCTCGCGCGCCATCGTGTCCAGGGCGACCTCGCGGTCCTTCATGATCGCGGCGGCCGCCTGCTCGGCCTGCTCGCTGTCCAAGCCTTTGGCGCGGTAGATCAGCGCCAGTTCTTCGGCCTCCGCGTCGGGGTCGTCGCGCAGTTCCATCGCCTCGAGCTCGATTTCGCGCTCGTAGGCTTCCCGTTGACTCCGCATCGAGATGTACTCGCCGGCCGCCATCGAGAACGCTCCGGCCAGCAGGCCTGCCAGACCGGCGAACAGCACCACACTCGCGGCCGCCCCGGAACCGGCGAAGCCCATCACCAGTGACGTGTTCGACACCAGGCCGTCGTTGACGCCGAACACTGCGGCACGCAGTGCGCCGGACCGGTCACCGCGGTGCCAAGGCTCACGTGTGCGCAGGGCGGCGCGGTCGCCGGATTCGCGCAGCCGGGTGAGTACTCGGGCATGGGAACGTTCGTCGGCGGCCATCGCCACGGTGGCGTCGATGTCGCCCTGATAAAGGGAGGCGTCGGCCTTCTCCGCCCGCTCCAGATAGGGCAGCACGGAGTCGATGGACAACCGGCGGGCCAGCCACGACAGCGCCGCTGTGCGGATACCGCGGCGCCCGGGCCCGGGCACTGGCTCACCGAGCTCGGTGAGTTTGGCGGCCCAGTGTGCCGCGTGCTTACGCTCCACCGCGGCCAGCTCGGACAGGACCTCGCGCCTGTCGCCGGCGGCCGCGTCTGCAAGCCCGGCGTACAGGTCTGCGCTACGCCGCTCGGATGCGAGCAGGCTGCGAAAGCGGCTCGATGGGTTGGCATCTCGGCTCATCGCCGGAACCCTCCTCAGTTGTCGTCGGGGTTGACCGCACGGAACACCCGGCCGGCATCCTGAACGGTCACGGGCATGCTCGTTACGCCCTAAAAACTGAACGTCTAGTTTTCATAGGGAATAACGCGGTATCCGGTGCGTTTGAAGCCTGCCCGGCGTGTGACGTCCCTCTCAGCGGGCAAGACCGCGCATGGCCACATCGACGATGTGGTCGGCGCTCACGTCGTCGAGCGCAGCGTGTCCAGCGACCAAGCGATACATCGCCGGGCCGAATATCAGGTCGATCGCTACCTCGGGATCGACGTTGGGCCGCAGCTCCCCGCGTGCGACGCCGCGATCCCAGATCGCGCGCACCAGTTGCCGCCGAGAACCGATGAGGTGGTCACGCAGCTCCGCGCCGATCTGCGGATCGAACTGCGCCTCCCCGATGAGTTGGGCGTACGCACGGCCGCTCTTCCCCGTGTAGAAGTGCATCAGGCCCCGCAGCGCCTGGCGGAAGTCTTCGCGCGCGGAACCGGTGTCGGGGTCGGCCGATTCGACCGCCATCTCCGACAGGAACGCCTCGACCGCAACGGCGTACTTGTTGGGCCACCACTTGTAAATGGTCGCCTTGCTCACCCCGCTGCGGCTGGCGATCTCGTCGGTGGTCATGGCGCGCAGCCCGACCTCGTCGATCAGTTGCGAGGTCGCCTGCAGCACGGCCAGCCGCGACCTTTGGCTTCGTGGTCGGCCTGGACCGGTTACGGGCTGATCCTGCGCCATCTGTCACCCTTCCGACAAATACTGAACTTAGCGTTCATTATTATGGCGTTCCGGCTGGGCGTTGGCGCAGAGGTGAGGATTCCGGCATGCCGCGCCGCGCGGTGATCCAAGCGCGACCGGCGGGCCCGGGGTGGCCGCTATCGGAGCAGTCCGAGGACCTCGCGGATGGCGGGACCTGACAGGGCTGACTTGGGCAGGAAAGCCACCGCCGGGCTTGTCGCGATCAGTTCCGCGAAGTCTTGCTCGCCATGGGTGGAGATCAATATCACCGGCGGTGTCGCCCCGGGGGTCTGCAGATGAAGTTGCTCGACAAAGTCGAAGCCACTCTCCCCGCCTAGGTCGATGTCGACAAGGGTGACATCGGGCCGCAATGCCTCAACGCACCGCAGCCCTGCTGAGCAAGACCGCGCCGCACCGACCACCCGGATTCCGTGGCGCTCGAGCAACCCCGCAGCGGCATCGAGGAAATCCGGATTATCGTCGACGATCACACATCGCAACCGATCACCAATTGGCACGAGTCCAGTGTTGCGGATACGGCTGTCGTCGACATGCAGGCCAGCAGGAAACCCATCTCCGACCCGTCGACATGCAGCCGGTCGAGCCGCCAAGCCCGCCTGGCGGCCAAGTCTTGATCGTGGGCCGGCATTCGTGTGCGGCATCGCGGGTGCCTGATAGCAGGTAGACGCGCATTGCGGCCAGCAGGGGCGGGCAACGGGTGTCAGCGGTGCAGACGCCGGCCAGTCTACGCGCAATTGTTAAGGGACAGAGTCCGATACGTCGAAAGGGGCAGCGCGTGCTTGACACCCCGCCGCCCGCAGAATCCGGCGTTGCCGCAGATCTCAGTGCTCGGTTCGAACGCGACGTCACCCCGCTCATCGGCGCACTCCACCGTCAAGCTCTGCGCATGAACCACAATCCTTCTGACGCGGAGGATCTCGTGCAGGACACCCTGGTGAAAGCATTCGGCGGCCTTCACGCGTTCCGGCCGGGCAGCAACTTGAACGCTTGGCTGCACCGGATCCTTGTCAACACCTACATCAGCGACTACCGCAAGAGGCAGCGCCGTCCGGCACAGTACCCGACCGAGCAGATCACCGATGTCCAGTTCGCGGCAAGTGCGCAGCGCAGCGCAACCGGCCCGCACTCCGCCGGGGACCAGGTATTGCGGGCACTGCCGGACACCGACATCAGGGCGGCCATGCAGGCACTGCCCGAACAGTTCCGCACGACGGTGTACTACGCGGACGTCGCGGGCTTTCGTTTCAAGGAGATCGCCGAACTCACCGACGCACCGATTGGAACCGTGATGTCGCGCTTGCATCGCGGACGAACCCAACTTCGCCGACTCCTTGCCGAGGTCGCCACGGATCGAGGCTACCGACGAGCATGGCTCGTCCCGCAAACCGCATGAGCCATGCCCGACCCGACAGTGCAAAGAACCGCAACACAACCCACACACGGGGATTGAGAATGACTGACACACAACCGAAGCCGACAACCACAGACGCGGGTATCCCCGTGCCGAGCGACGAGCATTCGCTCACCGTGGGTCAGCGGGACCTCCCCGCAGATAACCATCCCTCTCACCGCCCCGTGAGCCGATCTAGTCCGCGTTGCTGCGATAAGTCTGCATATAGCGGCGCAGTCGATCCGGATCGTTCGCTCGATCGCGTTCAGCCAGGACCCGCTGGACCGTGCCCGGCGGGTATTCGTGTTTGACGAGCCGGCTCTCAGCCGACTGATCGATGTACGCGGCCGAGTAGATCAGCGCCAGCACCAGCCCGCAGATCAGCGCCGCCCCGGTGATCCAGCCGAATCCCAGCACCAGCAACAGCACCAATTCGAGCGGCGCCACCTGCACCATGACACGCACGACCTGGCGGAGCCAGCGGGTGCGGGAGGTCAGATCGCGCAGCACCCATTCGCGGTAGCACGGACCGAGCCGGCCGCCGAATGTGTACCAGATCCAGCGCAGCGGATCCGGGCGACGTCGTTGATCATGATCCGACGCGCTGAGTTGGGTCGGGGCGGGGTGCCGCGTCATCTCTTCATCTCCGCGTCGAGGGCGCCGGCCGCCAGCGCGGCCGCGTTGATTCTGCTGAGTACCTTGTGCAGATGCTCGAGCTCGGCTATGTCGACGCCGAGCCGTTCGACCACCGCGGGCGGAATCTTGAGCGCCCGGCGGCGCAAGCTGCGGCCGGCGGGCGTCAGCTCCACGTGCGTGGTCCGCTCATCGGCCGCGTTGCGCGACCGTGTGATCAAGCCCTCTGCCTGCAGCCGCTTCAGCATTGGCGACAGCGTCGCCGAATCCATCTGCAGGAGTGCGGCTATGGCCCCGACCGACAACGGTCCTCGGCCTGTCTTGGCGTTATCCCACAGCGTCAGCATCACGAGATACTGCGGATGGGTCAGCCCGAGCGCCTCGAGCAGCGGCCGGTACACCGCGAGCACCGCGCGGTTGGTGATCGCCAACGCGAAACACACCTGGCGTTCCAGGGCCAGAGGATCGACGTCTTCAGCGAGTGCGTTGGCCATGCAGCGAGCATAGCAGACTATTGAGGGTACTAACTATTAGTGTACAAGGTTTTCGCAGTGGCGGCGGCTTGTCCTCGATCGCCGTAGGTGGGCCGATCCCTTCCAGACGGTGTATGCCGGCGCTTTATCCGGAGTCGAGAAAGGTGATGACTGATGACTGCGCGCACCCGGCGGTGGTCGTCGTCCGTCTCGGGCAGGTTGAGTTTGGTCAGGATGCTACGGACGTGTTTTTCGACTGTGCCCTCGGTCACCCATAGCCGCCGTGCGATGCCGGCGTTGGAACGGCCCTCGGCCATTAACGCCAAGACTTCCAGCCACGTCCGGCGACTCTTTCCGCACCAACGCGAGCAACTCCACCGCGTTACCGGCTTGGCCGACGACCGTGAAGCCGGAACGGTCCAGCAGGCTCGCCAAACCCTCGCGCAGCAGGGTTTCGTCGTCGGCCACCACTGCGCGCAATCCGGCAGGCGCCGAGCCGCCACCGTCGGGCGGGCCGCCGTGAGCGGTGCTCGTGTCGGGCGCCACCGTGTTCCTTCCGAAAGCCGTGCCACTGGTGAGTACTGTCCCGCCGCCGTTGCCGGCTACGGAAGAATCCCGGCCACCCGGCACTGAGCCTGAACTGCCTCGGCGTGGGCGTCGTGCCGACCGGACGCGGCGCGACACCAGTCGCGCGCGGCCGCACCACACGCGTGCTCCAGTGCCCCGCCCATCGAACTCGCGATCGAGACGTTTACACAGCCGTCGCTCGAGGAGTGGCTGGTGAACGCCCAGATCGCCGCCCCGGCGGCGATGAGTGCCGCGACGACGCCCGTTGCTATCAACATGACGCGGCGTTCGCGACGCGTGAGCGCGCCGGTCGGTGGCGTCTTGCCCCTGTTGACCGTCGGCGACTCCTTCGTCCGGCGTAATCGATCGAATCCACAATAAGGGCATTCTGGCGGTAAGGCTGACAATGCAGTTTCACACTTCGAGGATTCCGATCGCACTCGCGGCACCTGCGGAATATCATTTTGCTGTGAGCCGCGCCCGGTTAGCCGCTCACGCGGTGGCGATTGTTGTGGCCGCGGCATTGACCATGGTCTCGGTCGGTGTCGCCAACGCCGACGTCTGCGGTGGCTTCGGCCCCGGGATCGTGGGTCCCGCTAACTGTGGCCCCACGAATGACACCAACACGGGCGGCGATGGATCGCAGTCGGACGACGCCACGTGGCCCCCCGGCCTTGACTACGGCTCGGACGGTGGGGGCGGAGGCACCCCCGCCTCACCGATCGTGCCGGTCGCGTCAGCTCCTTAGCGGGTGCGCACGTCTAATCCCGGGCTCCTGCGGTCGCCATCTTCTGGAGGTCGGATGCCTTGATCCCGCCCTTCTGCTCGCCGTCGCGGCGCTGCGACTTGATGGCGACGTCGTGGCCCTCGACCTGCTTCCGCAGCGCGCTGACCGTGCAATTGTCGCGGCCACCCAGCACCGGGAAGGGGTCGTAGTGGTAATGCTTCATCGCGTTCAGATGGGTGATCTTGTCGATGTTCTCGTCGCTGACCCCATCGATCGACTGGGCAAAGACTTCCGGCGACTCCGGCCAGTTGGAGTCTGAGTGCGGGTAGTCGCACTCCCATGTCACCATGTCCGTGTCGAGAGCCTCGAGGCTCGCCACCCCGAATTTGTCGTCGATGAAGCACGTCAGCACGTGCTCGTTGAAGACCTCGCTGGGCAGCTTGTTGCCGAAGTCCTGACCGGTCCAGGCGTGGTGGCGGTCGTAGTTGTAGTTTATCCGCTCGAGGAAGTACGGGATCCAGCCGATCCCGCCCTCCGACAGCGCGACCTTCAGGTCGGGGAACTTCCGAAGCGTCGGCGACCACACCAGGTCGGCCGCCGCCTGCACGATGTTCATCGGCTGCAGGGTGATCATCACATCCATCGGAGCGTCCGGCGAGGTGATCGTCAGCTGAGAGGACGAGCCGATGTGCATGCACACCACCACCGATTCCTCGCTGCAGGCGTCCCACACCGGATCCCAGTGGTCGGAGTGAATCGAGGGCCAACCCAGCTTCGACGGGTTCTCGCTGAATGTCAGTGCGTGACAGCCTTTCTTCGCAACGCGCCGCACTTCGGCCGCGAAGGCTTCCGGGTCCCAGATCGCTGGCAAAGCACACGGAATGAACCGGCCCGGATGGCTGCCACACCACTCGTCGATGTGCCAGTCGTTGTAGGCCTGCACCATTGCCAGCGCGACGTCCTTGTCTTCGGTACGGGCGAAGAGCTGTCCGCAGAACTGCGGGAACGACGGGAAGCACAACGATCCCAGCACCCCGTTGGCGCTCATGTCCTTCACGCGCTCGTTGTGGTCGTAGGTTCCGGGGCGCAGCTGCGTGAACGAGGTCGGCTCGATCCCGTACTCCTCCTTCGGGCGACCGGCGACGGCGTTCAGCGCGACGTTCATGACGGTCTCGCCGTTGTACCTCCACACGTTCGTGCCGTCCGGATTGGTGATGAACTGCGGCGCAAAGTCAACGTACTTCGATGCCAGCCGACCGTCGAAGAGGTCCGGCGGCTCCACCACGTGATCGTCGACGCTTACCAAGACCATGTCGTTGACGTTCATTCCCAACCTCTTCCTCCGCTCGGTGACAATTATTGTAAAAACAACAACAATGGCCCATCAAGGTGTCAAGACGGCAGGTACACGCCACCGTGCGCGACGAGGACTATCGACTTCGTCGCGGGGCTACAACCTGCAACATCGTCACTCGGCGTGGTCGCGGGCGCTCGGAGAATCACCGCAGCGCGTTCGCGAGGTCTGCGAGAATTTCCGCTACCCGGGTGGCGGCGGGCACGGCGTCGACGACGGGACGTACGGTGTCGCGCAGGTAGCCCAATGCCTCTTGCCTGCAACCGTCGCCGATCGATGTCCGCAGGCCGGCAACCATCGACGCGAGTCGCTCGGACTTCGGGTGCAGATTTTCGACCGCGCTGGCCAGGACCTCGACCAACTCCCAGTCGCGGTACAGTGCGATTGACCGCTCATAGAAGGCAAATCCGCTCACCGGCCTTCCTCGCATCGTGCCGCGATAGCGGTACGGGCCTTCCATGTACTCGATCGGCAGGGCGTGTGCCGGCGCCTCCACCAACGGTTCGCCGGTCAGCTCGAGGTCGAGCTTCCGTGAGGTCAGCCGGTGTCGGTCCGGCATGTACCGCGCCGCGGCGAGAGGCGGGACCAGCGTGGGCACCGACTCCGGCCAGCGCACATAGCTGAGAACGCTGACCTCGATGTCTTCGGCGCATTCGGGTTCCGCGCCGGTTTCGGCCGGGCTGGTCGTCGCACCGGAGAAGGGTTGCAGGGCATTGCGATTCGTCCGGTCGAATTGCCGCCAAATACTCAGGTCGACACCGTTGTCGAGGTTGATGGTGCGCCACTCGTGAGCACGCGCGCGGGGATCACCGCCGGTTCCGCCCCCGCCTGCGTACCGCGGGAACCACTGCCGATCGACGTGGCCCGCACTGCCGCTGACGGCTTCTTCCACCGAACCCCATCGCAGGGTCCCGGTCATCGTCATTCCGGTCTGGAAATAGGAGTACGTGTCCTCCTGCCCGAAGCACGTGATCTTGCCGTTGTAGGACGATGCGCCCACCGGCACCGGCGCACGCGTAGCGCCGACGTGCAGGCGCAGCTCCATTGGATGGCCGCCCCGGTCGGTGCCGACGAGACCGACATCGTAGGTGCACGGGATCAACTGCTGGTCCCCGTCGCGGCAGGTCCGCCACACCGCGGTACCGGCGCCGCTCTGGTATGCCATGTCCAGGTGTCTGACCGCCATCGACAACTTGTGACGCGCCCCTGGGCGCAGATTGGCCGGCGGCATGTCGTAATCGGTGTACGTCCCGTAGGTGCCGGCGCCGAGATCGAACAGCGCGAACGTGTAGAAGTCGGCGACGACGGCGTGCCCGGGACGGTTCTTGTTGAAGATGGTCAGGAACGCGAACTTTCGGCCGGTGTGGGAGCTGGCGAGCTCGCCGGCCAGAAACCACGTGTCCGACTCGCAGTCGGGGTGGTCTGCCTCGGCGGCGGGAAACCGGAATTGCGGGTCGCCGGCCACCACCTGGAACGGATAACGACCCCGGTTGTCCGATTGCCGGGGGTCGGCTGGAGCCTGCAGTTCATCGCCCACAGCAGTCCACTCCGCCTGCCCGCCAAGTCGCTTTTTTGCTATGTTAACAGTAATAGCGAATTCGGCGGGCGACAGGGCGGTGGCGCGCATGAGATCCCCTTCGTATGATCGACTTTTCATCGGAGGCCGCTGGCAGGCGCCATCCACCGGGCAGCGGATCTCGGTCATTTCGCCCCACACGGAGCAGCCGATCGGTGAAGCGCCCGCCGCCTCCCCGGAGGACGTCCACAGGGCGGTGGCCGCCGCCCGGGACGCCTTCGACAACGGTCCATGGCCACGGTTGAGTCCATTCGAGCGGATGGAGAAAGTCGAGAAGCTCGCGGGGGTCTACGCCGGTCACCTGGACGAGATGGCCGACCTGATCACCGCGGAGATGGGATCTCCGCGCAGCTTCAGCAGGCTGGGGCAGGCCGCCGGCGCGGCGTCGCAGATGCACCTGGCGATGGCGACCGCGCGTGAGTTTCCCTGGGTCGAGCGGCGGCAGGGTCTGTTCGGGCAGGTGCAGGTGCGCCGTGCTCCGGTCGGCGTTGTCGGGGCGATCGTGCCGTGGAACGTTCCGCAATTCCTGATCATGCCCAAGCTGATCCCGGCTCTGATCGCCGGTTGCACGGTCGTCGTCAAGCCGGCGCCCGAAACGCCGCTGGACGCGTTGTGGCTGGCTGAGATGCTCGACGAGGTCGACCTGCCTGAGGGCGTGGTGTCGATAGTTCCCGGTGGACGGGAAACCGGGGAAAGCCTGGTCACCCACCCCGGCGTCGACAAGATCGCGTTCACCGGTTCGTCGGCGGTCGGCCGCCGCATCGCGGCGCTCTGCGGAGAGCAGCTCAAGCGGGTCAGCCTGGAGCTGGGCGGTAAATCGGCGGCGATCATTCTCGACGACGCCGACATCGCCCGCACGGTCGCGAGCCTGAAGATGGCGAGCCTGATGAACAACGGGCAGGCATGCGTTGCGCAGACCAGGATTCTGGTCAGCGAACGCCGGCACGACGAGGTCGTCGATGCACTCGCCGACATGGTCGCCGGCCTGCAGGTTGGCGACCCGGCCGACGAGGCCACCGACATCGGTCCCCTGGCCGCGCAGCGCCAGCAGCATCGAGTGCAGGGATACATCCGGTGCGGAGTCGACGAGGGTGCGCGCATGGTCGTCGGCGGCACCGACAACCCGCACGACCGTGGCTGGTATGTCCGGCCCACGTTGTTCGCGGACGCGACCAACGAGATGCGCATCGCGCGCGAGGAGATATTCGGACCGGTGCTGACAGTGCTGAAGTATTCCGACGAGAATGACGCCGTTCGGATCGCCAACGACAGCGACTACGGCTTGGCGGGGTCGGTGTGGACCAGCGACACCGCACACGGGCTCGAAATCGCTGCGGAGATTCGCGCCGGCACCTACGGCATCAATATGTACACGCTGGACACAAGCTGTCCCTTCGGCGGGTTCAAGCAATCCGGCATCGGACGGGAGTTCGGGGCCGAGGGTCTTTCCGAATACGTGGAGCTGCAGTCCACCGTGAGCGCCGGCAAGCTACCGGAGCTGGCCTGAAACGTCGAGGGTGACTTCGGCGGGGCAGCATAGTTCACCCCGCTGGTTACAGACCGTGATGTCGAGGTCGACCAGGTAGCGGGGTGTGCCACCGGATGTGTCGCACCGCTTGTCGATCGCGCGTCCGCGCCCGACCATGGTGTCGCCGGCGTACACCGGCCCCAGCACCGTCATCTTGCGCCGCACCACTCGGCTGTAGGGACCGGCCCAATCAGTTGCAACGCGATCGATGAATCCGGCAAAGTGCATCGTGTTGACGAAAATTGTTCGATGACCGTGGTTTCGGGCGTAGACCGGATCGTAATGACCGGGAAAGTAATCCCACGTCGCCCCGGGGTTCATCACCACCCGCTGGTAGCTGATCTCGTCCACCACCTCCGGAAGGTCTGACGGAACGATGATCTGGTCCCAGGCGATTCTGCGGTGAGATGTCACGGCTGCTTCTCGGGCGTGAAGCGGTACAGCGTGTTTCGGTTGATGGCCATCAGGGCGCCGTCGTCCCGGTGGAAATTGTCGCAGGTCTCGACGAAATGTCCGACGCCCAGCCGTGTTCTCTTCTCTGGTGACACTGCCACGACTTCCTCCACGACGCTGAGCCTGTCGCCCGCCACGATCGGCGTGAAGAATTCGGCATCATTGGAGGCGTTGATGAACGTCGTGCCGGGAAGCGGGACGCGAATCGCGATCGACGGCACCGGCGGTTGGCCGGTTGGCAGCCACGGCGGCGGGATCAGCCAGCCCATCAGCATGCTCGGCGGCGCGACCAGACCACCCCAGACCCGGTGGGCGAACTCGTCGTCCCAGTACGACGGATTTCCGTCGCGGACCATCGACGCGAAGTGCTGGATCCTGGCAGCGCTGACCGCCGTGCCGGCGAATCGTGGTTCGGTGCGCACGCCCACCATCCGCAGCGCGTCTTCATAGCTGCCAAAGGCGAACTCGTAACTGATGTCTGCGGCCACGTCGGCGTCTGGGTGTCAGACCGCAGCGGTGTCGTTGCGTACTACCGGATCCCAGTCCAGCTCTCGCGACGTGAAGTACCAGCCTCCCCGCTCGTAGATCAGTCGGTCGGCGTAGGTTCCGGTGGCGCGCAACTCGCCCCCGCCGAACAGCAACGCGACGCAACGCTGGGTCGCATCGACCCCTTCGACGGAGATCTCGTGGTCGACGGTCACGAGCCGGTGCCCATTGCCGCCGTCGAACGCGGCCCGCAGATCGGAGAACGTCTGCCCGCCACGGACGAACGTCGCTCCGGAGTGCCGGAACGTGGCGATCCAGCCGACGAGGTCTCCCGCGGAATACAACCGATTGTGCCGCGCGGTCAGATCCAGGATCGCAGCGCGCCCGGCCAGCCCGTTCAGCACGTACTGCTGTTGGTAGGTCATGCTCATCGCGTTCTCCCGTCTCGCGGTTTCCGGCTCTTCGCGCCAGCGCTCATCACAGTTTTCTGCTCGTCGCGCCAGCGCTCATCGCCGGCTCAGCATGTAGCCGTGGGCTTCGCGGTCCCAGGCGCCGGCGCCCAGACCCCTACTGCGCAGCACGTCCTTGCGCACCCGCCCGATCACGTTCTTCGGTAGTTCGTCGAGAATTTCCAGGTACCGCGGCACGCAGAAGTACGGCATGCGGGCCGAACAGAAATCCAGCAACTCGGTGTAATCCAGGGTTTCGTGCGGCCGCAGGGTGACGACGACCAGAATGTCGTCCTCCCCCAGCTCACTGGGGATACCCACCGCCGCGGCCTCCAGCACGGCGGGATGGCGCATGACCGTGGCCTCCAGCTCCACCGACGAGACGTTCTCCCCACGCCGGCGCAGGGAGTCCTTGACGCGGTCGACATAGGTCAGGTTGTGGTCAGCGTCCAGCCTGCCCAGATCACCCGTGCGGAACCACTCCGGATGCGGATCGATCCCGAGGCCGGACTGCCCGGCGGCCGCCGACACATACCCCTCGCTCATTACGTGCGGCGACGTTGGCCGGCAGACGATCTCACCGATCTCGCCGGGTGTGACGTCCTGTCCCGCGTGGTCGACGATGCGCACGTCGAACGCCGGATTGATCCTTCCCGATGTCCCCGGCACGCCGTCATCGACGACGGCCTTGACCGCGATAGGGAAGGCCTCGGTGAGCCCGTACATCGTCACGACGCGGCAGCCGTAGCGCTGCTCGACCCCGCGGTATATCTCGGCCGCGATCGGCGCCGCCGAGATGAATCGCAGCGGAAGGTCGGCGTCGCGAGGGTCGGCTGGCTGATCCCACAGCATCGACACCATCGCACCCGCGCCGGCGAAACCGATTGCGCCGCAATCTCGTACCTCGTCCCACACGCGAGTTGGATGAAACCCGGCCGCGAGCACGCTCGTCCCGCCCACCAACAGAGGCGCCAGAACCGTGGGTGCCGCGCTGAGATGAAAAAGCGGCATGGCGGTCCACAGGACGTCGCCCGAACCGAACTCCCACGCCGAGGCGGCGGTCGCGGCGGCGCAGAACAGGTAGTGCCAGGTCGCGGCAACCGCTTTCGATGGCCCCGTGGTGCCCGACGTGAAAAACAGGGCGGCGACGTCTTGCGGCTCGGCCGCGGCGACCCGGGGCGCTTCGGGCGAGGCGTTCCCGAGCAGGTCGGCGAGCGACTCCCCCTCCACCAGGACCGAATTGAGTGTCTTGACGTCGTCTGCCACCTCCCGCACGTAGGCCCGCCGGGCCGGATCGGTGACGATGACCTTGGCGCGCGATAACTGCAACGCGTGGCTGAGGAACTTGCCTTTGTTGGCCGCATTCACCGCGGCGGTCACCACCCCGATTCGCGCGGCACCCAGCCAGAAGTACACCCACTCGGGACAGGCGCCGGTGAAAAGCGCAACGGTCTCACCCCGGTTCACCCCGAGTTCGGCCAGCACATTGGCCCCGGCGCACGAGCGGTCGCGCATCTGGGCGTAGGTCACCGGCGTGCCGGCGATCGACATCATGACGCGGTCGGGGAACTGCTCGGCACGCAAGTCGAGCACGGCCGCGACGGCGAATTGTTCGAGACCGAACGCCGCAGGACCTGACGCCTCGTCGCGTCCGGCTTGCATCACGCGCGCGCGGCCGCCGGGTCGGGCGCGCCGTCGGCGGTGTAGCCGAAATCCTCCGGCGACGGCTCTGCGCCCGGGTAGAAGCGGTGCGCCCACCGGCGAAGCGCGGCGTAGTCCCGCGCCTCCTCGGGGGCCAGGTTCGGCTTGTCGAGGTATTTCATGTTCTCCCAGGTGAAGAAGTCTTGCTTGATGACTTCCTGCTGCAGCGCAAAGAACCTCGCCGCGCGGCCGGCCGGTTTGTCGCCCGAGTCGCCGGGTTCGCGCACCGAAGCCTGGGTGTAGAAGTAGTCGGTGTAGTCCTCGTCCACCGGGGTCTGGCCGGTGACCTGGACCGTGGCGACGAGCTCCGAGGGGAAGCGGACGATCCCCAGCCCCAGCGAATAGTTGTCGTAGACGATCTTCGCGTCCACGGGCCCGTCGGGCGTCAGCCATGTCTTGGCCCGTCCGCCACCGAAATTCGCATTCACGGTCGCGTGCAGGTGATACCCGCTGACCTCGAACGACGCCGTGTTCGCGGGGCTGTCGGCCTTGTGCACATACTGCACGTGGTAGGGATCGGCGGCGTTTTCGATGATCATCTGGACATGCACCTTGACCCGGTTGAGCATCCGGGTATGCGGGTGCAGCGGGTAGTACTCACCGGTTTCGAGCTCAGGCAGCACCGGTGGCTGCCAGTAGGGCGCCCGGCCGTGGCGCTCATGCCACACCAGGACGAAGCCGTACCACTCCGTGGTCGGGTACGTGCGGATCCGCACGTTCTGCTTGCAGCCGATCTTGCTGTACGGGATCAGCGCATTGGTGCCGTCCCCGTTCCAGTGCCACCCGTGCCACGGGCAGACGATCTGTTCACCCTCGACCGTCCCTCCGACCGCCAGATTGGCACCGAGGTGCTGGCAATACGCGTCCAGCACGTTGATGCGCCCGGATTCGGTGCGGAAGATCACCAACTCCTCACCGAAATAGTGGGCCCGCTTCACCTGCCCGGGGGCTAACTCCGAGGCGAACCCGACGATGAACCACCCCGTCGGGAACCGGTAGTGCGACAAACCGATCCCGCTCGGACCGAACTCGCGTTCCGACGGATCGATGGTCGAGTCCGAGACTGTGTCCGTCACTGTCTCCTCCATTCCCCGACGCGGAAAATTGGCTCCTCAGCGCTGATGCAACCGAAGCGTACGCCCGATACGCGCGCACAATCCGGCAGTTCAACGACTCACGCGTTGCGTATCTTTATTATTTTAGGCAGTCTAGGCCAAGGTGGTTCCCCGGCCCGCCGGGCGGGAACCCAGCGCGGACGCAAGGATGGCGCATGACCACGACCGCTCCAGTCGACCTCTCGGATTTCGCGCTGTGGCGGAACGGTTTTCCCGACGAACTGTTCGCCGAACTGCGCCGCGATCGCCCGATCTTTCACCACGAACTCACCGACGGCGTGGCCCGGACCGTGCAGCGCGATTTCTGGATGACGACCAAGCATCACCACGCGGTGCGCATCCACCGCGACACAGATTCGTTCACCGCCGTCGACGGTCCGCTCATCCAGGGCGTGGGGCCCGTCGCCTCGTTTCCGACCATCATCAACATGGATCCGCCCGACCTGACGAAGCGGCGCAGGGTGATGTCCCACGCCTTCACCCCGCGCGCCATCAGCAGGCTGGAGGAAGGCATTCGGGCACGGGCCGCGTCGATGATCGACCGGCTACTCGCCGTCGGCGGCGGCGATTGGATCGCTGATGTGGCCGACGTGCTCCCGATGACGGTCATCGGCGACATCATCGGGATTCCCGACGAGGATCGGCCGCACATCTTCGACACGCTGGATCGCATCCTGAAGGCCAACTCGCCGGAGGCGCGGTTGACCGAGCAGCAGCACCTCGAGCTCTTCGGCAGGATCTTCTCGTATGCGCTCGAGCTCACCGCGGAGAAACGGCGCAACCCGGCCGATGACATCTGGAGCACGCTCACCTCGGCGGTGATCACCGGCGAGAACGGCGAGCAGCTGTCGCTACCCGCCAACGAGCTGGAGATCTTCTTTTTCGTGCTGGCCTTCGCCGGCAGCGACACCACGAAGAACGCTCTGGCCGCCGGCCTCCAGGCATTTGTCGCCAACCCCGGGCAGATCGAGCGGTATCGCGCCGACGAGCAGGTGCGGTCCAGCGCCGTGGAAGAGGTGCTGCGCTGGTCGACGCCGGTCACCTACTGGACGCGCAGCGCAAAGGTCGACGTCGAGATGGACGGCCTCACGATTCCCAGGGGTGATCGGGTGGTGTCGATGCTGCGGTCGGCCAATCGCGACGAGGACGTCTTCGCCGAGCCGTTCGTCTTCGACATCGGCCGCACGCCCAACCCGCACGTGGCGTTCGGCGGCGGCGGTCCTCACCATTGCCTCGGCGCGATGCTCGCGCGTGCCGAGATCCGCGCGGTGTTCGATGAGCTGCTCGTTCGCGCCGAGGACATCAGCCTCGGACCGCCCAAGGTGGCCTACCCGAGCCTGGTGACCAACATGTACATCTTCGATGCGATGGCGGTCTCGCTGACGCCCCGCTAGGCGCGTCAGCAGCCGAGCTGGCCCGCCAGATCGAGCAAGTCACGGGCGTTGACGTCGAACTCGTCCCCGTAGCTCACGTCGACCGGGCCCCCGGCGCCCAATTCCAGCGGCCGGGCAACGAAGGCGGTCTGAAATCCGAGGCTGCCGGCGGCACGGATGTCGTACTTGTGACAGGCCACCATCATGATCTCGGCGGGCTGCAGACCAAGATAAGTGGCGGCCATCCGGTAGGTGGCCGGATCGGGCTTGAACGCGCCGGCCATCTCCGCGGCGAATATCGCGTCCCAGGGCAGGCCGGCCCGCTTGGAGATGTTCACTACCGCAGATACATCCGCGTTCGACAGGGTGGCCAACGTGAACCTTCTTTTCAGCCGAGTCAGGCCCGGGACCACGTCGGGCCACGGCTCGAGGCGCTGCCAGGCCGAGGTGAGCTCGTCGCGGTCGGTGTCGGGCCAGTCGGTGATTCCGTATTGGCCCAGCAAAGCGTCCAGTGCCTGTCGGTACACCGCACCCACCGAGACCCATGTGGTGCTGGCGCTTGCCGCCGCGTCCAGCGCCGCAACATACCCTTGCCGCCAGCGCCGCACGAATCCCGCCCAGTCGACCCGCGGGTGGCGACCGGCGTCTATTCGCTGCGCCTCGTCGCGCACGGTCGAATGGAAATCCGTGGCGGTCCCCTGCACATCGAATAACAGTGCTGTTGGCGGCATCTCTTCGAATAACAGTGCTGTTGGCGGCATCTCTTCTAGAGACCTTTCGGACGGGCGCCGATCACCGCTTGGGCGGCTAGCCGGTCGAGATCCTCGTCGGCCAGTCCGCACAGCGTGGTCAGCACTTCCCTGTTGTGCTCGCCGAGCCTGGGAGCGGCACGAAACAGCCACTTCGCCGCGCCGTTGAGCCGGGCGAACGGCGGGCACGGGTACCAGCCGGGACCGGTGCGCGGATGGTCGAGCCGCTCGAAGAATCCACGGTCACGCAGCTGCGGGTTGTCGGTGACCGACGACGGCGACACCACGGCCGCGACAGGCACGCCGACAGCGGCAAGACGCTCGACGACATCGTTCAGTTCTTGCGCGGCGAACCACTCGCCCAGGCGGCGGTCGATCTCCTCCGCGCGTTCGCGGCGGTGCGCAATCGTCGCCACCCGGGCGTCGTCGGCCCACGACGGGCTACCCATCACCCGCACCAGCGCTCGCCACTCGGTGTCGGTGGCGACCGTCAGGGCGATCCAGTCGTCCTCGCCGGCGCATTGGTAGATGTTCTGCGTAGCACTCGTGTGGCCGCGGTTGCCCCGCCGTTCCAGCGTCACCCCGAAGACCTCGGATTCGATTGGCTGCGCGGCGGTCACGTTGAGCACGGTCTCGATCATCGGCAGCTCGACGAGCTGGCCGCGGCCGGTGCGCTCGGTGAACTCCACCGCCGCGACAAGCGCGAACGCGGCGTGGACTCCCGCCAACGGGTCGCAGGCGCCGCGCGGTGCGACGGGCGGCCCGTCGGGTGATCCCGTCACCCACGCCAGGCCGGCGATCTGCTCCATGGTGGGCGCAAAGCCGACGCGGTCGCGCCAGGGGCCCTCGAGCACGAACGCAGGCATCCGGACCACAACGAGGCGGGGATTGCGCGCGAGCAGGGTGTCGGCGCCGAGCCCGAACTGCTCCATCACCCGTGGCGAAAAGTTCTCGATCACCGCGTCGGCCTGGCGGATCAGCTCCATCAGCAGGCGGACCCCGTCCTCGGATTGCAGATCCAGCGTCACCGAGCGCTTGTTGGTGTTCACGCCCTGGAACAGCCAGCCGTACTCCCACCAATCATCGACGTCGGTGCGCATTCCGCCCGAGTACCGGATGCCGTCGGGGCGCTGTATCGACTCGACCTTGATGACGTCGGCTCCGAACGCCGCCAGGGCGTGCGTCGCCGACGGACCCGCCCAGAACGCGGTCAGATCGACCACCCTCACACCATCGAGCGGCAGCCCGGCAGACGATGCGGGGCCTGCTGATTGCCTTGGCTGCCAATCGATGTCGTGGTCGGCGTCGCCCACGGTTGGGGCATGCCGGATCGCGGCCGGTTGTGCGGCCGACATCAGCCACGGGGTGCGCGGCTGGTGGAAGCCGGCGGGATTTGACACGAACACTCCCCGCTCGCGCATGTACTCCATGTCAGGAATCGTCGAGCCGTTGCCGAGCGGGGCGATCGGCAGCCGGTACAGCTGGCCCAGCTCGACGATCTCGGCGACGGTGCGCTCGCGCAGCCACGGACCGATCAGCTCCCGTATCCGGTCGCGATGCTCCCAGCGGCCCAGTTGGAACCGGAGCTCGGGAAGCTCGGTGAGTTCGGGGCACTCCACCATGGCCGCGAAGTCAACCCACTGCTGTCCGGTGACCATCGTGATGCCGACGTAGCCGTCCTTGGCCGGCTCGATCGACGGGACCTCGACGGAACGCCTGATCGGGGGCACCCGCATCAGCTGCGCATGCAGCCATTCGCAGCTCTGCATCAGTGTCATCGCTTCCAGCATTGACAAGTCGAGGTGCTCGCCACGGCCGCCCCGGCGTACGCCGCGACGAACCGCCAGCACCCCGTATGCGGCGAACGCGCCCGCCATGTACTCCCCCAGCTCGCCGCCGATCGAGATCGGCGGCCCGGCCGGGTCGCCTCGGAAGCCCGTACAGCCCGACCAGGCCTGCAACGTGAACTCCGTCGCGGTGCGCTCCGACCAGGGACCGGTCCATCCGAAGTCGGAGATCGTCACGACGACACAGTTGGGTGCGATCTCCAGCAGCCGCTGCGGGTCGATGCCGCGCGCGAGGGCTGCCGATCGGGTGGCGGTCACGATCACGACGTCGGCCGGGGTGAGCAGCTCCTGCCATCGGGTCGTCACGCTGCGTTTGCCCGCGTTCAGATAGCTGAACAGCGGCGCGTCGGTCCCGTCCTTCGGCTCCGCACCGGTAACGGTGAAGCGGCGCAACGGGTCTCCCTCGGCCGGCTCCACCTTCAGGACGTCGGCACCCGCGTCGACCAGCAGCTTGCCGCAGTACTCGCCCGCGATCCGATCGCTGATCTCGAGGACGCACAGATCCTCCAGCGGAGTGCGTGCCACGTCGCTCACGCACAACCTCCCCGGTTTCTTTATGATCTTAGTTACTTTTGACGGATAGCGTTCCGGTAAACCCCGACACGGCGATCACCCACTGTTAAGATTGTTAAGACAACTGGGTGTCGTGGCCGCAGCGCCGCCACACCCATCCACCTTTGATGCTGGACGCGATGACAACGCTCGGAATCGGCCCGGAGGCTCGACGCAGGTTGTCCGCGCGCAGGATCGCCGAGATCGTCGCCGATGAGTTGCGCAGGCAGATTATCGACGGTGAGCTGGCCGACGGCGACCTGCTGCCGCGCCAGGAGGTGCTCGTCGAGCAGTTCAACGTCAGCCTGGTGTCGTTGCGGGAGGCGCTGCGGATCCTCGAGACCGAGGGCCTGGTGTCGGTGCGGCGCGGCAACCGCGGTGGCGCGATCGTCCACGCGCCGGCGAAGGCGAGCGCTGCTTACATGCTCGGGCTGTTGCTGCAAAGCGACTATGTGCCGCTGGGCGATCTCGGCACGGCGCTGCAGGAACTCGAGCCGATCTGCGCGGCCATGGCGGCTCGGCGTCCCGACCGTGCGGATACCCTGATCCCCAAGCTCAAAGAGATCAACGAGTCGATGGCCGCGCACATCGATGACGGGGCACGCTTCACCGAGATCGGGGGACAGTTCCATGACGAAGTGGTGCGCAATTGCGGCAACCACACGATGATCGCGGTGGTCGGCAGCCTGGAGACGCTGTGGACGAGCCACTTGCAGCAGTGGGCTGAGGAGACCGCGGCGCGCGGCGAGTATCCGTCGATGAGCAAGCGTCGCATCGCGCTGAACACACACAACAAGATGACCGACGCGATCGAAGCCGGCGATGCCGAGCGCGCTCGCCGGCTGGCCGCGCGGCATCTGTCCGACACCAGAACCTACTTCCTGGCCGGCGATCCCGAGCAGCGGATCGTCGCCTTGTCGCCCCAGGCGTTGGCGCGACGCCGCCGTTGACAGGTGCATCGCGTGCGAACGGCGTTGATCACCGGGGGCAGCGGCGGCATTGGAAAGGCGTGTGGGCGCAAGCTGGTTGAGCTTGGCTATGACGTGGTGCTGACAGCGCGGCGCGAGGCGCCGCTGCGTGCGGCCGCAGCGGAGATCGGCGCGCGATACGTCGTCGCCGACGCAACGGAGCCCGAGGCCTTCGAGCCGGCGGTGCGTGCGGCCGGTGCAATAGACCTCCTCGTGCACGCCGCCGGGATACTCGGCGGAACCTATGTCCGCAAGCAGAGTTTCCAGCAGTGGCGCGCGACGATTTCAGCCAATCTGGACTCTTGTTTTGTCGTCACCTCCGCGGCGCTGCCCCGGATGAAAGCGGGTTCGCGCGTCGTTTTCATCTCGTCGTCTGCGGCCCACGAACCGATGCGCGCGAGGACCGCCTACTCGGCATCGAAGGCCGGAATGAACGCGTTCGCCCGTGCACTGGCGCTCGAAGTCGACCGCGATGGCATCAATGTCCACATCGTCACGCCGGGGCCGGTCGAGACCGACCTGCTGCAAGACGTTCCGTTCGAGATGTATGCGATACGTGCGACAGATGTCGCCGAAGCGGTGGCGTGGTTGGACACCGTCGACCCCTCGGTCGACCTGCCGGAGATCAGGCTCAACGCGATCACCCGCGGGCCCGCGGCGCGCGAACCGGTGGTCCCGCTCGAAGTTCAGCGGCGCGCGACGAAGTCCGCGAACCACGGATAGAACCGCATCCATGGCTACTTTATTATTTTCACCGAAGAGCCGACCTCGAGGGATATCCGAACTGCCCATGTTGCTCGATGCAGCCCCGCACCAGGTTTTCGGTGCGAGTGTCTGAAGGCGAATTGGCCGGGGCCGCATCCCTGCCCGCCGACGCAGTGCCCTACGGGTCACAGCTGCACCGGCGTGCTCTCGCCGACCCCGGCGGCATCGGGCTGGTCACCGTCGCACCCGACGGCTCGGAGCAGGGACTCACCTGGGAGGAGCTGGATCGTCGCGCCAACCAGTGGGCGCGGGCGTTGACCGGGGCTGGCGCGCGGTTCGGTTCGCTGGTCGCGCTGGCCATTCCGAATTCGCAGGACCTGGTGCTGAGCACCCTGGGCTGCTGGAAGATCGGAGCGGTGCCGGTACCGATGCGGTGGGACATCCCCGAGTGGGAACGAACGAGGCTCCTCGACGTCATCAAGGCCACTGTCGTCATCGACCAACAGAACCGGCCCGCAGTTGCAGCCGCCGCGACCCGCCTGCCGGCCGACCCCCTGCCCGAGGTGGTGTCACCGACTGTCAACGGAATCTGCAGCAGCGGATCGACCGGTCTGCCCAAGGTGATCCTCAACATGGCGCCCGCGATCTGGACACCCCAGCACGGCGAACCGTTTCTCGCGCACTGGGCCGAGGTGTCCCAGCCGCAGGTCATCCTCGTGCCCGGGCCGATGTATCACACCAACGGCTTCAACACCCTGAACTACCTGCTCGGCGGCGACCGGCTGATCGTGATGGAAAAGTTCGGCGCCGAAACAGTTCTCGACGCCATCGACCGTCACCGCGTCACGAACTTCACCGCAACGCCGACGATGCTCAAACGCATGGCGGCAGTAGCCGACGTGGAAACCCGCGACCTCTCGAGTGTGGAGTGGATTCTGCAGGGGGCCGCGGTGATGCCACCCGCCTTGCTGCACAAATGGTTCGAGCTGCTGAGCCCGGAGCGCGTCCTGATGGCATACGGCATGACCGAGAACCTGGGCCTTACCGCGTTGCGCGGCGACGAGTGGCTGCAGCACCCCGGAAGTGTGGGTCGCGGCTTCCGCGACACCGAGGTCCGCATCCTCGGCGAGGACGGCGAGCCGGTGCCAACGGGTGAACTCGGCGAGATCTACCTCCGCGCGCCGATGAGCGCGGGATACCGCTACCTCGGCGGCGCGCGCCCGTTGTCCTCGACTGAGGACGGGTTCCATTCTGCCGGCGACATCGGCCGCCTCGACGCGGACGGCTACCTCCACATCGCCGACCGGCGCACCGACATGATCGTCACCGGCGGGGCGAATGTGTATCCCGCGGAGGTGGAATCGGCGCTCGCCGAGCATGGTGACATCGCAGACGTCGTCGTCCTGGGGTTGTCGGACCCGGAGTGGGGCCGCCGCGTCCACGCGGTCGTCCAGCCGGCCGATCCGTCCAATCCCCCCACCGAGCAGCAGGTCATCCGATACGCGAAGAGCCGGCTCGCCGCGTACAAGGTCCCCAAATCCGTCGAATTCGTCGAGGAAGTGCCCCGCACCGCGGCCACAAAGGTGAACCGGTCGGCGATGATCAAGGATCGCGGCGGCTGACTGAGCCGGGCCGTCATTCCGGGTGGCTGACGTCTTCCCCGCTCAGGTAGACCTGCGACTCCATCTGGTGGAAGATCCGATACTGACCGCCGCGGCGGACCAGCAGCCAGGTGATCCAGCTGGCGCCGGTGCGCGCGAGGTCTGACTCCCTGCCCTTCAGGCGCCACCGACTGAGCAGCACAGCACGCACGATCGAGTCGTCCACCACGTCGCACGCGTGCAGGCTCGACGAGATCGACGCGGTCTTGAGCCTGCTGCTGACCCGGGCCCAGTGCCTGTCGAGCTCGTCGGCACCGACGAGCGGCGCCGCGTATTCGTCGCCGAGATAGATCGGCTGAGGTGTGTCGTGCTCCCAAAGCGCAGCCACCGCAACAAAATCCAGGCCGGTCCACCGCTTGTCGTATTCGGCCACCAGATCTGTCAGGGCCGCCGCGACGGCGTTACGGTCAGACGGCAGGGACACCGACGCCCGGCTGTTCTCCGGGGAGCGCCTTGACCGTCGACGGCAATCCGTAGAGGGCGGTGGCGTTGCCGCGCATGATGCGCTCGCGCTGGTCCGGAGGGAACCGGTTGACCGCCCAGGCAGGCGAGTCGTAGCTCCAATGCGGGTAGTCGGTCGAGAACATGATGTTGTCGCCGAGATCCATCATCTGCATGTAGTCGCGGAAATCGCCGAGCTTGACGTCCTCGAGCGGCTGGGTGGTGAACCGCACGTGTTCGCGCACGTACTCCGATGGCCGGCGGCGGACATGCGGCAGGTCGCTCTTTCGGTGCTCCCAGATCCGGTCCATGCGCCACATCACCGGCATCGCCCACGTGAAGCCACCTTCGACGAAAACGATCCGCAGATCGGGATGCCGGTCGAACGCGCCGTCGAACACCAGACTCATCAAGTGCGACACGTACAGCAGCGGCCAGGACGCGAAGAAGTCATGCCAGTGCGCTGGGTTTCCCACCGGGTAGAGCGGAATGAGTTCGAACGGTGTCTGGCCCATCAGATGGGTGGCGACCGGAAATCCGTTGCGCGCCGCGGCTTCGTAGAGCGGATCGAAATGCGGGCTGCCGAACGGGATGCCACGCGTCTGCGGCGTCATCAGCACCTGCGCCATGTAGGGGTGCCCGGCCCACTCCTCGATTTCACGTGCGGCGTCTTCGGGCACCTGCGCGCTGACGCTGATCGATCCCCGCCAACGTCCGTGCCAGTTGTTCTTGTCCAGCCACACATCGGCGAGCCAGTCGTTGTAGGCGCACTTCAGCACGTTTTCGGCCTGCGGCAGCTGCGCGTCGCACATCGGGCCCAGCGTCGCGATGCTGACCCCGGCATCGAGCAGTAATTGCTTCGCGGCGAAGTCCGGATCGCTGCCGGCCATACCCCCTCCGGGCGGGGTTGCGTCGACGCGCAGCGACATCGTCTTGTAGGAGTCCGGTGTGTCGTAGAAGTGCGGGATCGGCGCGACCGCATTGCGTGTCGGCCACACCTTGTCTCTCCACGCGGCGGGCGCGTAGGACTTGAGTACCTCGGCCGACACCGGCAGCGGATGCACGTCGGTGTCGACGATCGTGACCTCGATGTCTTGCAATGCGACATCGTCCTTCTCGCGTTCCACGGTGGTCATGGGGCACTTCCTTCAACTTCCATTGCGACCCCGTACAGGTCACTTGCGTTACGCCACAGTACTTTTTCGCGCTGCTCGCCGCTGAGCCCCGCCACGACGGACTCCGGCGCCGCCGTGGACCAGTGCGGGTAACTCGATCCGTACATCAGCAGGTCGGCCTTGTCGGTGAAGTCCAGCCACCGTTCGGCGTGATTCTCTTCGGTAGGCCCGTCGAACGCCGACGAACAGAACCGCACGTGGCCGCGCAGGTACTCGCTCGGATAGCGGTCGACCCACGGTGTTTGGTCACGCATGGATACCCAGAAAGTGTCCAGCCGCCACATCAGCGGGGTCAGGATGTCATAGCCGCCGTCAGCGAACACGAACCGCAGATCCGGATGGCGCCCGAAGACTCCCTCGATGATCAGTGTCGCCAGGTGCACGAAGGAGTTCAGCGGCATGAACGCCGCATAGCCGGGATAGGTGTGGGCGTGGCCTGCGAACGTCGGCGGATGGTCGACGCCGTTGCCGCCATTTATGTGCACTGCCACCGGCAGCCCATGCGCCGCGGCCGCCTCCCAGATCGGCTCGAACACCGGCTTGCCGTACGGCTCGCGCGACTGCACGGGCACACCGACCTGCACCATCTTGGGATGGGCAGCGAGCCTTTCGATCTCGGCCACAGCGCCCTTGGGGTCCTCGGGGTTGACTCGGATCGTTCCCCGCAGGCGCCCGCTCGTGTCGGCGTCCAACCAGTGATCCAGGAGCCAGTCGTTCACCGCTGCGCAGATTCTGCTGTTGAGCAGGTAGTCGGCGATGTTGCCGCGCGTCAACGGGTTGAGGATCGCATGAGCCGCGCCGCCCTCTTCGAACAGGTTCCGGCACAACGTTTCCCGGTCAGAACCCGGGTAGTGGTCGCCGTAGAGATCGTGCCGGTAATCCCCGCCGGGGGCCTGGTACCACTGCTGCTCGACGTCGGGGATCGCGCGCAGCTTGTACGAAGGCGGAAGGTAGCGGCGGATTTCGGCGTTGTACCGGAAGTGCGGCTGGACGTTGGCGTCTATGACGGCCTGCGGGGTGTTCATGCGGTGAGGTACACCTCCCCGCCGGTGACGTCGACCTCGTAGGTGCGGACGCGCTTGCGCGGGTCGGCAACGGTCCGTCCCGTGGTGATGTCGAACTCCCATTGATGCCAGGGGCACCGCACGATACGCCCGGCGCGCACGTGGCGAAGCTGGCCGGGCACGTCGGGAGCAAACTCGTTGGTGCCTCCGACAAACCCCGTGCA
>NZ_DATFYW010000099.1:0-43391 GCF_035314905.1 Mycobacterium sp. | reverse complement strand
GATGACATCGATGGGAGGCTGTGGACTGATCGAGAATTCAATGGTCAGGACTTCCGGGATGCCGATCTTTCGCGGCTGCGCACCGAGCGCGCCGTGTTCAGCGAATGCAACTTCAGCGGGACGAACCTAGCCGAGTCCGAGCACATCGCGTCCGCTTTCCGTAACTGCAATTTTCGCGCGACGACACTGTGGCATAGCACTTTCCGCAATTGCAGCCTGCTCGGATCGGTGTTTTCACACTGCCGGCTGCGACCACTGACGTTGAGTGAAGTCGATTTCTCCCTGGCGGTCCTCGGCGGCTGTGATCTGCGCGGGTTGGACTTCAGTTCGTGTCGGCTGCGGGAGGCCAGCCTCGTGGAGTCGGATCTTCGCGAGGCCGTCTTGCGTGGTGCGGATCTGCGGGGAGCGAAAACAACTGATACACGGTTCGAGAAAGCAGATTTGCGCGGCGCTCTGACAGACCCGTCCTTGTGGACGAGCACAAAGCTCGCAGGCGCGAAGGTCGATATCGCCCAGGCGTTGGCTATGCGGGCGCTCATGGCCTCCAAGTCCATGGCCAATAGCCCCGGCGGTGGAGCAGCCGCTGAGTAGAGCGGGCCCTCCGCCACATCCAGCCGCCCCTCCGATTGCTGCGTCATCGGGAGCAGCGCCTCACGGCCCGGCGCGGTTCAGCACACGCGAGTCGATGCTGGGAACGTGCGACGTGCGACCCGGTGGCAACTATCATCGCGGTCCGTGGTCCGCCACGCCTAGGCTCGACCCTGCCGTTGGCGCCGCGCCGTCGGGGCGCGCCAGCTTCAGGTACGAGCGCACCTCCGTTTCGGTCGTCTCGGCCAGCTCGGCGAGCGCACTCACCGTCTCACCGCGCGCACGCATCCGCGCCAACGCCGACGCGGCCGCGAGGCGGTGCTCGTCTCGCCGGCGCGCCGCCTCGGCTCCCACCTGCGAAACCCGTTCCGCCTCCCACACATCCACACTGGCCAGCCGGGTGCGCGCCACCAGAAACGTCGCCATGTCCTCGAGGTTGTGCCGTTCCCGCCGGGCCCGCTCCTCTTGTGCTTTCACCTGCGCTTCACGCACCTTGCGGCGCGCCGCGGCCATCGACTGAGTGTTCATCCCCGGACCCTAGAACCGGCCGCGGGATAGCAGCCACCACCACACCCGACTCCGCCACCGCCGCCTAACCCCACACACCTCTTGCATTCAGGGTCACGATTCGGTCACGACCGCCGGCGCGGTGGAGGATTCGACGGCCGTCGACTGTCTAACGTGCGGCCCGAGAGGGGTTTGGCCGTGATGAGCCTGCACAAACTGACCGCCGGCGACGGCTATCTGTACCTGGTCCGCCAGGTCGCCGCCGCCGACACCACCGAGCGTGGCCGCAGCAGCTTGTCGGACTTCTACTCAGCCAAAGGCGAATCGCCCGGCCGCTGGGTCGGCAAGGGTCTCGCCGCACTCGCCGACCCCGGGCCCTACCCGGTCGACCCCGCCACCGCCGAAAATCTGTGGCAGGTTCCGGCGGGCTCACAGGTCACCGAACAGCAGATGGCGGCCCTGTTCGGGGAGGGTCTGCACCCCAATGCCGAGGCGATCACCGCCCACTTCACCGCCTGCGGGGCACCCGCACGCGCGGCGATCGACGCCGCCCGGCTGGGCCGGCGCTTCCACATCCCCGACGGCGAAACCGCTTTCATGCGCGCTCTCGCGGTGGCGTACCGCGAGCACAACAGCGCTGTCGGGCAGGCGTTGAACGCGCCCATCGACGCGCCCACCCGCGCCGCCATCCGCACCGCGGTGGCGCGCGAAAAATTCGCCGAGCACTACGGACGCGCGCCCGCCGATGAGCGCGAGCTGTCGGGTTTCATCGCACGCAACACCAGAGCCCGCGCCACCGCCGTCGCCGGATACGACCTCACCTTCTCGCCGGTGAAATCGGTCAGCGCCCTGTGGGCGGCCGCCCCGATGCCGATCTCCAAGAGGATCGAAGAGGCCCACGACGCCGCGGTCGCCGACGTCCTTGACTACCTGGAAAGCGCTGCGGCGTTCACCCGCTCGGGCACCAACGGCGTCGCCCAGGTCGACACGCACGGGCTGATCGCCGCGGCGTTCACCCACCGCGACAGCCGTGCCGGCGACCCCGACCTGCACACGCACGTAGCGATTTCGAACAAGGTCGCCACCACCGACAGTGACGGCCCCACGCGTTGGCTCGCCCTTGACGGGCAGCCGCTGCACCGGGTGGCCGTTGCCGCCTCCGAGCTCTACAACACCCGGCTCGAGGCCCACCTCGGCGCGCGCCTAGGGGTGCGGTTCGCCGACGTCACACCGTCCGGGCGGCCGGTGCGCGAAATCGTCGGTGTGCCGAACGAACTGCTCACCCGATGGTCATCGCGGCGCGCGGCCATCGAAGCGCGCACCGCCGAGCTGTCCAAACAGTTCCAGGCCGAACACGGTCGCGAACCCACCAACATCGAAGCGATCGCCCTGGCCCAGCAGGCCACCCTCGAATCGAGAGAGGCCAAGCACGAGCCCCGCAGCATGGCCGAGCAGAGAGCCGCCTGGCGCATTGAAGCCGTCGAGCTCCTCGGCCGCAAGGGGCTGGCGACGATGCTCGGGGCGGCGCTCACGTCGCACCCACCCCCACTCCCCCGGCCCACACCGCAATGGGTCGCCACACAGGCCGCCCGCGTTGTCGACATCGTCTCCGCCGCCCGCGCCAGCTGGCAACGCCACCACGTGCTCGCCGAGGCCCAGCGTGTCGTCCGTGCCAGCGGGCACGCCGCCAACCCCACACTGGCCCAGGCGATCACCGAGGCCGCACTCGCTGAGCCACTTTCCATCCCGCACGCCCGTATCGCCGACTACGAGCAAGGCGAGCCAGTCGTGCTGCGCCGCCGCGACGGTGCCAGCGTCTACACCCGCCACGGCACCGCCAGGTACACCTCGGCGAAAACCCTTGCCGCCGAGCGCCGTATCCTCGCCGCCGCTACCCGTGTCGGCGGCCGCAGGGCGTCCCGGCACGATGTCGACCTCGCCTTCGCCGACGCCGCCGCCCGCGGCCGCACCCTCAACCCCGGCCAAGCCGCTCTGGTAGCCGACATGGCTACCAGCAGCCGGCGGGTCGCTCTCGCTTTGGCGCCTGCGGGCACCGGCAAGACCACCGCGATGGCCGCCCTGTCACACGCCTGGCGCTCCTCCGGCGGCACCGTCCTCGGCTTGGCGCCGACCGCTTCCGCCGCCATCGAACTCGGCACCGACCTGAGCGCCCCCACCGACACCGTCGCCAAATACGTCCACCTCGCCCACACGGCCTCCCGGCCAAAACCCGGCTGGTTCGCCCGCATCGACGACAAGACGCTGATCATCATCGACGAAGCCGGCAAAACCGGCACCCACGACCTCGACGCGGTCATCGGCCATGCTCTCGCCAGCGGCGCCAGCGTGCGCCTCGTCGGCGACGACGGCCAGCTCGCCTCGATCTCCGCGGGCGGGGTGCTGCGCGACATCGCCGCCGAAACCGACGCGCTGACCCTCTCGCAACTGGTGCGATTCACCTCCCCCGCCGAGGGCGCCGCCTCCCTCGCGCTGCGCGCCGGCGACCCGGCCGGCATCGGCTGCTACATCGACCACCACCGCGTCCATGTCGGCGCCACCGCCACCGCCGCCGACATGGCCTACACGGCATGGCGCGCCGACCTGGCCGCCGGGCGGGACAGCCTGCTGCTGGCCCCGACCAACGACACCGTCGACGCGCTCAACGCGCGCGCCCGCCTCGAACGCCTCACCATCGAAAACCGCACCGCAATAACGGAAGTGGTCCTTGCCGACCAGCTCAGGGCCTCCGCGGGTGACATGGTGCGCGCCCGGCGCAACGCGCGCTGGCTTCCGCTGGGACGCACCGACTTTGTCAGAAACGGCTACCGCTTCACCATCACCGAGGTCCTCAACGGCGGCGCGCTGCGCGTCCGCCACGTCGCAACCGGCGGGCGGCTCGTGCTGCCCGCCGACTACGTCGCCGCCCACGTCACGTTGGGCTACGCCGCAACCATCGACAACGCGCAAGGCCTGACCGCGCAATACAGTTGCCACGTCGTCGGCGGCGACCACCTCACCCGTCAACGGCTCTACGTCGCCCTCACCCGCGGGAGGACCGAAAATCACATCTACCTGTCCACCGCCGAAACCGACGCCCATCGCATCATCACCCCGAAAGCCACCCACCCCGATACCGCCGTCGACGTGCTCACCCGCGCCCTGGCCCGCGACGACGCCCAAGTCTCGGCCCTCAGCGCCCAGCGCGACGCCCACGACCCGTTCACCCGGCTCCGTGCCGCCGCCGACATGTATCACGACGCCCTGGGCACCGCCGCCGAACACCAACTCGGTCGCCACCGGCTCGCCGGGATCGCCACCGCCGCGGAGCTTTTCGCACCCGGAGTCACCGCGGCCGAGGGGTGGGCTGTGCTGCGCAAGCACCTCGCGGTGCTGGCCGCCGCCGGGGACGACCCCGCCACCGTCCTGGCCGCCACGGTCAGCCAAGCCCCCCTCGACGACGCCACCGACCCCGCTGCGGTGCTCGACTGGCGCATCGACCCCACCGGCGGGCACTCCACCCGCATCGGGCCGCTGCGCTGGCTGCCCGCCATCCCCGCAAGCCTGCGCGGCGACGCGCAATGGGGCCCTTACCTTGCGCGGCGGGAAAGGCTCGTCACCCAGCTGGCCGACCAGATCCGCGCCACCACCCGCGAGTGGACCGATGCCACCGCGCCGCTGTGGGCCAAACCGGTGATGGCCACCGACCCGGCGCTGGCCGCCGAGATCGCGGTCTTCCGCGCCGCCGTCGGAGTCCCGCCCCAAGACTCCCGGCCCTTGGGCGCCAAGCAGTACCCGGCGCGCACCCGTGCGGTGCAGGCGCTGCTGGAAACCCACGCCGCCAAGGCGATCGGGCGCCGCCACGCCGACACCAGGCGATGGCATCACCTCATCGACTCCATCGACCCCCGCATCCGTACCGACGGCTACTGGCCGCAGCTGGCCACCCGCCTCGCCGACGCCGCACGCGGCCGCCCCGACCTCGCCCGGCTGGTCAAAGCCGCCGCCGCCCAAGCGCCACTACCGGACGAAATGCCCGCTGCCGCGCTGTGGTGGCGACTCGCCGCGGAACTGTCCCCGGTTACCCTCGACACCCCCCGCGCCCATCTGCGCCCCGCCTGGATCTCCGACTTGCACGACGTCTTCGGCTCCGCGGTCGCCGAAACCATCGCCGCCGATCCCCCGCTGTCACCCGAGGACGAAGAACAACTCCCGCCAGACTCTCATCACCGGCCGGAGACGGGCGATGCGTCACGGCGCCACGACCCCATCCGCTCTGCCACCCCGCCCGCGTATCAGCGCCACCCCACCACCGGTCGCATCCGCGACCGGAGGAAGGACAACGGCATCGACCGCGGCCGCGATACCGGCATCGACATCTAGGCGCGACCCCAAGCGCGGGGCCGATCCACCGGTCCCGACGGCTCGGCGGAATACTCCGCTGCGACAACAGCGCGATGCGCGCCCGCGGGCATTAGCCCCAGAAGTCGCGACCGTGGTCGTTGCCGTCGATATCGCGGTGGTGGTCGTCGTGACACGTGCCGCCGTCCCAGTTGAAGCCCCACTCCGGTCGCCAGAAGTCGCCCGGGCACCAGTGATAGCGCGGCGCATACCCGGCAGGTCCGGCCCAGAAGTCGCGACTGTGGTCGTTGCCGTCGATGTCGCGGTGGTGGTCGTCGTGACAGGTGCCCCAGTCCCAGTTGTTGCCCCATCCCGGATCCCAACCGTCGCCGGGGCACCAGTGATAGGCCGGGAACGGCCCCGGATCCGCCTGGGCGCCCGTTGCGGCTCCCAAACCGGCGAGCCCCAACCCGGCAGTCATCACGAACGTCGCAGTCGCATAACGTCGCAAGCTCCTCATGCTGACAACGAAACCGCAACACGCTATGCGTCATGTAGGTGGACCCGCACAGCTTCCTGTCAGCCGGCTTCGTGAAAGGTGCCCGCGGTGGTGGACCGCGACAGCATCGCCGACCGATGATCACCCCGTGGCCCACCGCGAGACCTACACCCCGTATTGCGGGCTGACCTACAACGACCAGAACCGGCCGGTGCGCGCCGACAGCGCCCCACACATCGCCATCAGCGCTCCTACCCGCACCGGCAAGACGCGACGGATCCTGGCCCCCGCCGCGGTGCTGCACCCAGGGCCGGCGGTGTGTGTGTCATCGAAAGAGGACCTTGCCGAGCTGGTGCTGACCAAACGCTGCCTGGGCGTCACCGCCGTCATCGATCTGCGGCCGCAGAAGACGCTGGTCTGGCCCGCGGGCGTGCGCGCCATGGTCACCGACCCCACCCGATCCATCACCACACCGGGGGAGGCGTTGACCGTTGCCGAGGTGATGCTGGCCACCTCGGGTGTCGGATTCGGGGGCGCCGCCAACAGCACCGCCGTCGCCGCCGACGGGTTGTGGGAATCCAGTGCATCACGCCCGCTCGCCTGCTTGCTTTACGCCGCAAGCGATTTAGGCAACGGCCACGGCATGCCGTGGGTGCTGCAGGCGGTCGAGAACCTCGGCGTCGACAGCGACGACGACACCGCCGCGGCGCCGACCAAACCTTCCTGGCTGGCCGCCTACGGCTTGTGCCCGCACCCGATTCTCGCGGAACCGCTCATGCGGGTGCTGTCGATGAGCGACCGCCTGCGCGACAGCGTGGCCATCACCGTCGCCAAGGCGGTCACCCCCTGGGTGCGGCTGGCGCTGACCGCCGGCGACACCGGCCACCGGCTGCGCGCCGTTGAGCGGCTCAGCATCGACATCTTCGATCTGCACATGCTCGACGAACCCGATGCCACCCTGTTCGTGTTGGCGCCCAACACCGGAACCGTCGCCGGCGCCGCCGTGGCCCTCGTCGACTCCATCATCCAGTACTTCCGCAAGAAGACCGCCAACCATCAACTGACCCACCGCCTGCTGCTCGAGCTCGACGAAGTGTGCAACTCGTGCCCCCTGCCGACGCTGCTCAACTACGTCGGGGAATCGGCCGGACTGGGTGTCAACATCCTGGCCACCGTGCAGGCTTCCAGCCACTTCGACGTGGTATACGGGCCCAGGTACGCTGATGCGCTGCGCGACATCTTTCCCGGGACGCTGATCATGTACGGCGCCCACGAGCGTCACCTTCTCGAACAGGCCTCCCACTGGGCCGGACTGTCGACGCGGCGCACCGAATCCTACGAGCCCAACAGCGGTGGGCGGTCACAGTACACACAGTTCGGGGCGACCATCGAATGGCAGGAATTCCTCCCGCAGAACCGCGAAGAAGCCCAGCTGGTGCTGCGCGGAACTCCCGGGATCCGCGTGCACATCCCCGACTGGTCCCACTTCATTCCCATCTTCGACCGGGCGATCCAGCGACGCCTCGACAAGACCCGAGCTTGATCGCGGCTCTCCGCATCCCCATCGAGCTCCGCGGCGTTCCGGCACTCCGACGGTAGGATCGGGACAACGCTGCGCGACGCTGCGTGGCCCCGGCGGGCCGCACTCGGATGGCTGCAATACCGGTATCGGCGGCACCCGAATTGTTCGCGAAGGACGACATGGACGAGTCGGTCGCTCGCGCCGGGATCTTCACACGGCTGGAGCCACGGCCTTTGAGCTGACTCCTCGGCCGGCGCGGGCTACGCGTCGAGCTTGGCCAACTCCGCTTGCGCGTTTCGTTCGACGAACAGCGGCACGAAGTCGCGCAGCGGGCGCCCGTGAAACCTGGCGTGAACCTTGTGAACGACGTCGGCGACCGTCAACGGCGGCACCGTCGGGTGCTTGTGAGTGAGTCGCTGGACGACGTCCCCGATGGCCACCTGCTCGCTCTTCTTCTCGACCACCCGTACAGCGTGACACCGCTCAGGAAGCGATGGCAACGACGGGCTTGCTCGCCAATCCCACCAGCACGACCCCGCAGTACCACACGATCCCGACCCAGGCCACCGTCGCGCCGCTGAGCATCGGGAGCCAATGGATCTGCGGCGGGGTGCGCCGCCGGGCGATCGGCACCTGCTCGACCGGTTGTGGCGTCGGATCAAGCACGGTCGGCATCGCAACGTCGCCGGGACCCAGGATCAGATCGTCGTCCACATCGGGTGCCAGCGGCGTCATCGGCCACCAGTCGGTGGAACCGTCGACGGCCAACCAGCCCTCCACCACGCCGTAGCCGGCGGCCGCCAGAAAGGCGGCGGGGATCTGGGCCAACACCCAGGGTGTGACGACCGCCGATGACAGGTTCGGCTCTGGATCGAAGAGCCCCGGCAACGGTAACCCGCAGGCCACAGCGGTCCACAGCAACGCAGGAATCGGATACGCGCGCAGCCGATCTGGGATCAGCCAGGTGATCCAGCCATACAGCGCCCGCCCGAGCGGCCAGCCCAGCGGCGCGGCGATCGCCACCGCGGCGACCAGCGCCGACTCCAGCGCCCCCGTCGCGGTGGAGGCGGTCCGAAACGCCAACGGTGCGGTGACCTGGTCATCGTGAGGATCGGGCCGCACACCGATGCGGTCACGATCGCGGGCGCGAATCCTCTTGCCCAGCAACTCCGCCCGGCGCTTCTGGAACAGGAAGATCCCCGCGTGTGCGGCGATCCAGGCGCGGCGCTGCTCGTCGAGGACCTCAGCCGACACGGCTGTTGGTCTGCGTCGACAGCAGCTCGCTCACCAGCTCGCGGCAGTCACCGAGCATGTCCTCCAAGGTGTGCAGGACCTTGAGCACATGAGCGTGCTCGGCGCTGCATACATCGCCGGCCCTGGTGCGCGGCAACCGGGCCGAGGGGGTGCCCCCGCGCAGGATCGCCGTCGCCGATCCGGGCGCCCAACCCAGTGAGGCGTCCAGGCGCATGAGCGTGGCGGCCGATAGCGGGCGCGCGCCGGTGATGGCCTTGTTCAAGGTGGAGCGGCTCGGGCCGCCGCGCCGCGCCAGCTCCCCGCGGCTGATTCGCAGCATCGCCAGGCGCCTGGCGACGAAGTAGTCGAGTCGTGCCACTCCGGAATCAGGTGCATTCACGATTACCTACCCAACCATAACCAACTGTAATCGTCTACAGATGTTGGACAGGTTCGGCATCTCCCCAGTACGGTCTGAAACGAAGACGACCATCCATGAGTGTTTGGAGGGGCTCGATGAAGGCACCGACCCTGTCGGCGACCACGCCACGCGCCACCGGAACCAGGCGGGGAAGCACCCGGCCGTGAACCCCCAACCCGACGACCTGCACTGGCTGCGGCGCATCGGCGTCACCACCGCCGCCACCGACCGCGCCGACCCTGCCGGCGACGGCACCGACATCATCGACCTCGACGCCGACCCCACCGACCTCGACGCCACAGCCAATGACGACTCACCCGCGCCCACCCCTGAACGCTTCACCCGCTGGGTGGCGGCCGTTTTCGGTGCCGTGGCGCTGGTTGCCACCGCCGCCACCGCCGGGGCCGCGGCCCTGACCGCGCGCGACCCCGCCCCCGCTGGCGCGGCCGAGCCCAGCCTCATGGCCCACCCACCGGTGGCCGCCCTGCCAACAAACACTCCCCAAAGCGCCGACTCCCCGATCCCGTTCACCGCCTCCGCCGACTGCCCCCCGGGATCGACCGCCGCCCAATCGGTAGCCGACCCCCGCGCAACGGCCGCGTGGATCTGCGCCCGATCCGTCGACGGCCAAGTCCTGCGCATCGACCTTGGCCGCGCCTACGTCATCACCGCGGTGTCGATCGTGCCCGGCGCCATCACAGGCAGCGACGACCAATCCGACCCGTGGTCGCAGCACCGCGTCGTCACCCGAATCCAGTGGCAGTTCAACGACGTCGACAAAACCGTGCGCAACCAAAACACCGGCGACGTCCGCGGCGAGGCCGTGCTGGGCGTGCCCAACGTGCTGGCCTCGGCCATCACCGTGATCATCCAGCAGACCAGCCGACCCCCCGCCATCGCACCCACCACCACACCCGCGCAGCCCCCTGCCGACGGCGTGCTCGGCCCCATCCTCGGCTCGGCGCCCACCGAAGCACCATCGGTGCAACTGCCAGACGAGCCTCCACCACCCGACCCCAGCGACGGCACCTTCGCGGTCACCACAATCAAAGTCATTGGGCACAAGGCCATCTGATGCCCGCCCTGAGCAACACCTGGAAACGGCGGCTGGCGGCCGGCGCGCACGGCGGCGGGCGCATCGTCGTGATCATCCTGGTGGCGAGTGCCGCCCTCAACGGCCTCGCCCTGATATGGCATGCCGTCTTTCCACAAGCACCGCCGCCGATAGCCGGCACCGCCCGCACCGTGGTCAACCAATCCGACCTTGTCAAGGCCTTCGCCGTCGACTGCGTCAGCAGCTGGCTGACCGCCGCCACCACCGAGCAGCCCGACCTGGGCCGCTGCTATCCCGGCACCGACAAAATCACCCTGCCCACCACCCCCGCGCTGATTGTCACCGCACCCCTCGCCCAGGCAACGGCGCAGGGCCCCAGCCACAACGACATCAGCACCTACGGCGTCATCGTGGGCGTCACCGAGCGGCCCTACCCCACCGCCCCCCCGACCCGCGCCTACTACCAGCTCTCCGTCAGCGTGTACGACGGCGCCGGCCCGCGCGCCCTGACCACCCCCGCCCGCATCGACCCTCCACCGCCCGGGGCCGACGTCGACCTGGGCTACCCGCACACCGTGACCACCAACAGTCCCCTGGCCGGCATGCTCGGCGGGTTCATCACGTGCTACCTGACCGGCGCCCCCGGCCTGGAGCGGTTCATCACCCCCGACTCCGGGCTTACCGCGCTGCACGCCTACGCCGCGGCCGCCGTGCGCGCAATCCAGGCCGCCGCCAACCCACCCGACAACCCTGCCGACCACACCGAAATCCACGTGCTCCTCACCGTTTCGGCCCGCAGCGCCGGCTACACCCCCTACGACCTGACCTACCCACTCACCGTGCGCGCCGATGCGGGCAGCTGGTCGGTCGCCGCCATCGACCCCGTCCCGCAACTCGCCGACGCCACCGCCGGCCCTGATAAGGAGAAATAACGATGCCCATCACCCTGCACGCCGCCGCCGACATCGTCTCGATCTCACATGAGCTCTACTACGTCGTGGCCGCCGTCGCCGGCGTGGC
The DNA here is from genome assembly GCF_035314905.1 of Mycobacterium sp. Lineage (GTDB taxonomy): Bacteria > Actinomycetota > Actinomycetes > Mycobacteriales > Mycobacteriaceae > Mycobacterium. Next base: position 32,209 of record NZ_DATFYW010000099.1, on the reverse strand, counting down.
GTTCATCGCCGGCGGGATCATCAAAGCCCTCCACAAACAACACAAGATCGGCACCGGCGCGGCCGTCGCCGCCTTCATCGGCGGGCTGGTGCTGTCGATCATGGTCGGATCGGCGATCAGCCTGCGCGACATCGGCGCCAACGAACTCGACAAGCGCACCGGCATCCACCAAGAGTCCGGCTACTACGGCCAATAGCCGCCCATGACCACCCCCACCGGGGACAACGCCAAGGTCTACACCGGCATCCGCGACGTGCCCATCTACGCCGGGGAAACCTCGCCCGGCAACCGGCTGCCCGGCGGCCCCTATCGGCGGCCCGAACTGTTCGCCATCGCCGCGATCACCATTCCCACCATCTGGTGGGTGCGCGGCCACGTCGACTCCGGCTGCGCCCTGCCCGTGCTGCTGGGCGGCGCCGCCCTGGCCGTCGCGGTCACCGCCGCGCTGCGGCTGGCACTGCCCAAACGCCGCCCCGCCCTGACAACCCGCGCCCAGTTCCTCTACCGCACCATCAGGCCCCCGCACCGCGCCGCCACCGCCCACGGCGCCGAAGCAGACAGCACCAAACATGCGCATTGATCCCCGCTTTGACCCACCCCGCAAAGTGATCGGAAATCTGCGATTCACCCGTGGCGGCGTCTACGCCGACTACCTGCTCGACGGGCTGGCCGTCACCATGCGGTCGCTTCCCACCCACGAACGCGCCGCCCGGCTGACCCGCAATCTCGGCCGAAACCTGCCCTCCGGCAGCCTCATCAGCGGTCTGCTCGTCGCCGACGACCAGCACCAGATCCTGCGCACCATCGTCGGAAGCCACGCCCAAAAGCCCGACTGGGTCACCCAATGCCGGCGGTGGGAACCCGTCATCGCGGCCCCCGCACCGGCCATCACCACCGGCTACACCGGGCCGGTGCAGCGCCGCTACTGGCTCACCGTCCCCGTCGACGCCGGACGTGCCGGGCGCACCACCGCCGGGCAGGGAAAACGGCTGTGGGACTGGGTCGCCGGGCGCGATCAAGACTGCGGGCACTCGATCACTCGCTACGCGAGAGTCGCCGGCGACATCATCTCCGCTCTGCCCGACGAATTCCACATCACCCCCGCCAGCCCCGCCCGAATCCTGTGGCATCACCGCCACAACGTGTTCCGCGGCGTCTGCCACGATCCCCTCCCCATCGACAGCACCGGCCCCGACGCGCTCACCACAGAAGACTTCGACCGCGCCGCATTCGACGAGGGCGCCAACGCGATCCGCACCACCCGCTGGCCGACCAGACGGCCCGTAGTGCGCGTCCACAACCCCGACCACCCCGACAAACCCGCCAGCTACCAAACCTTCCTCACCGTCACCCACTTCCCCGAAGCCGGCCTCAAATTCCCGAGAGCCGCCTACCTGCACGCCCTGGACAACGTGCCGACGACCGCCACCATCGACTGGATCCAGCACCTGACCATCCGCACCCCCGACCTGGCCTTGGCACTCAACCACTGCACCGCCAAGAACCTCAAAGACCAAGACCGCCAACGCGGCCCCGCCGCCGACGAAGATGACGAACTACTCACCAAACTCGTGGGCACGCGCTGCTACAGCAGCGAACTCAAGGCCAACCCCGCCGAACGCGAAATCGACCACAGCGTCGTCATCGCCGTCGGCGCGCCCGACCCCGACACCCTCGACGACGCCGTCAAACACGTCCGCCTCCAGCTCGACGCCGCCGGCATCGCGTTCGACCGCTGGACCGGCGGCCAGGGGCAGCTGTGGAAGGCCTTCAACCCCGGCAGCGAAAACAGCAGCCCCATCAACGAATTCCGCAACCCCACCACCTCGCACCGCTGGTCACGGTTCATGCCGCTGATCTCCGATGCCGTCGGAAACGCCACGGGCAGCCCACTGGCTGTCAACCAGACCACGCTGAGACCGGCCATCGTCCTGCACGACCCCGAAGGCGCCGCCCGGCGCAACCACAACACCGGCCTGGCGCTCGTCGGCGAGCCCGGCGGCGGAAAATCCAACCGCGCCAAGCTCTCCGGGCGGGAGGTCGTCCTCAGAGGCGGGCGTGTTGTCGCGTTCGACCCAGGCACGCTCGGCGAATGGGCCAAAGCCCTTTGCGGCCTCCGCGGCCTGCAGGTCATCGACCCCGCGACCGCCGGATTCTCCGTCGACCCGCTGCGCATCTTCCCCCACGAGTCCGCTGCCGGCGCCGCCGCCGACCACATCCTGCCGATGCTGGGCATCGACGCCGACAGCCTCGCCGCGATGGCCTACACCCAGGCAATCCGCCCCGACCGGCGTGCCGGCTACGGCATCACCAGCCACCGCACCCTCATCAACCACCTACGCGCGCAACCCCACCCGCACACCGACGAGCTGCTGCTGCGCCTGGAGGCCTGGGCCGCAATGGACTACACCCGGGTCCTGTTCGACGACACGCTCCCGCCCTACTGCCCCACCGACGCGCCGGCCACCGTGTGGCTCACCCGCAACCTGTCGCTACCCGACGCCGCCGAGGTCGCCAACCCCCACCTGTACTCCAAACTCGAACGCCGCCAGAAAGCCGGCATGGCCCTCTACGGGCTGCTCATCGACACCGAACAACAACATATGTTTGCCCACCCCGAACGCTTTGACGTGATGATCTTCGAAGAATGCGCCGAACTGCTCGCCTACCCCGCCGGCGCGAAAACCGCGCACCGCATCACCCGCCAAGGACGCAAACACGCCACCGGCATCTGGCTGATCACCCAGGACTTCCATGACCTGGCCCCGATGGGCGACAAGTTCGTCACCCAGAAATGGCTCTTCCGTATCTCCGACCGCACCCTGGCCGCCGAAACCCTCGCCTGGGCCGGCATCGACCCGGGCCTCTATCCCGACCTGGTCGCCGCCTACGCCGAAGACACCAGCCCCGCCAACACGCGCGAAACCAGCGACGGCCGAATCGAACCCGGCGCCGTCGACCCGTGGCGGCGCGGCGAAGGATTCATGGTCGACGAATTCGGCCGCGCCGCGCGCGTCCAATTCCTCGGCGCCCCCACCCGACAACTGGCCGCCGCCCTCGACACCACCCCTCCGATCAGCGCATGACCCCCACCGGCGCCGCCGCCGCCTGGCTGGCCGAACACCCCGCCGCGCGCCGCGCGCTCACCACCGTGCTCGCCGCACACACCCTGGCCCTGTGGTCGATCACCGCCGCCCCCCGAGCCGCCGCCGCCACCGGCGCGACCGCCCTGGGCTGGACCGGGCTCAAAGACACAGACGGCGTTCCGCTCGGCGACTACTTCCTGTCGGTGGTCGACACCCCCGAAGCGGTCACCAACAACGGCCAGGGCCTGTCCGTCCTCGACCCCTCCGCCCTCCTCAAGTGGAGCGCCCAGGCAGCCCAAACCGCCGCCATCCACGCCACCGCCGCCTGGTGGCTCACCAACGAAGCCGCCGCGTTCATCTTCACCGTCGCCCTCTCGCTGTGGTTCCTGCGGTTCACCATGTCCAGCTCATGGCTGGTCGGCCTGGCCCAGATCGGCCGGCCCATCTACAGCGCCTTCAGCAGCCTGGTCGACCAGATCTGGCTCGGGCCACTGGCCGTCACCGTGTGCGTGTGTGTCGGCGGGTTTCACATGATGCGCGGCCGGCGCGGCCGCGGCTGGGCCGTGATCGGCTCCGGCGCGCTGCTCACGGTGCTGCTGGCCACCGTGTTCCGCGACCCGATCACCGACCTGTTCAGCGACAACGGCCTGTTGGCCGTCGGCCGGGCCACCGGCTTCCAGCTCGCCGAAGCCACCCGCAACAGCTCCTACGCACCGGGCCGATCTCTCGACGTGCAGCTTGACGCGCTGCTCTCAGAACTGATCACCGCCGCGGCGCGCGAGCCGCTGCAGGTGTTCAACTTCGGCACCGTCGTCGACACCATCGGCAGCTGCCGCACCGCCTGGTCGGCCGCCGTCGTGGCCGCCGGCGGTCACGGAGCCGGACCCGCGCACGCAATGGCCACCTGCGGCGCGCCCCAAGCACTGGCCCACGCCCAACACCTCGGCGCCAACGACTTCATCCTCGGAGTGTTCTTCCTGTTGATCGCCGCGCTGATAGGGCTGTTCCTGTGGTACGTCGGGATCACCGTACTGCTGGTCGGGCTCAAAGCGCTGTTCTTCGGCGTCGTCGTCGGCCCGGCGTTGCTCGTCGGCATCACCGGACTGCCCCGCGCCGCCGCCTACGCCAAACACAGTGGCTGGCAATTGTTCCTGCACGCCCTGCAGATGACCGCGTTCACCGCCTACCTCGGTATCGCCACGATCGCCATCAGCTGGGTGCTGACTACGGGCTCGGTCGCCGTGGTGCCGAGGATGCTGCTGCTCGGGCTCGCGGCCGTCGCCGCCTTGCTGCTGTTCCGCTTCATCGATCGGTCGTTTCACACCGACGGCATCGGCACCATCGGCCACCAGATCCGCAGCGCCGCCCACGCCGGCGCCACCACCGCACGCCGGCACTACGACGACGAGCGCCAACACCTCGAACGCGTCCGCCGCCTCACCTCACGTTCCGATGTCACCGATGAAGATGACGAAAATAACGACGCGGCCCGCGGCTCCGGCGCGGAGTTCCCCACCGTCACACCCCGCCCCACACGCAGGCCGGCCGCGGCAGCCGCCGAGAGTGAAGCCGCGACCGCAGAAGCCGGCGCCGACGCCGCTGCCACCACCGGAGCAGCGACCGCCGGTTCCGCCGTCGCACCGGAAGTCGTCATCCCCGTCGCCGCCGCCGCGGCCGAGGTCAAACACGCCCGCAGCCACCACAACCAGGCGCGGCCCAGCCTGCAGGTCCGGCGTCGGGCACCCGGCGCCGCGCCGGTGACCACCCCCCAGGGCGCCCCGCCGCCCGAGCCGCACGGCCACGCCACCGTCGGGATCCGCACCGCCACCGACCCGGCCGCAGCCCCATCACCGGCGGGGACGGCCGAGCCGGCGACCGACGAGCAGCCCCTAGAATTCCCCTCGACTGCGCCCCGACAGCGGCCCCGCACGCCAGAAGGTGAACCTACGTGACCGCACGCAACTACCTCGACACCGGCATCGCCGCGCTCGGACTGCTGGGCGGGGCCGAAAATCGCCCCGCCGCGCGCGAAGCCTTCCGGCAGGCCGCCGAACTGGACCCCGCCATGTGCGACGCCTGGATGGGTCTGGCCGCCGCCGGGGACATCGGCACCGAAACCCTGCGCCGCGCCCACCAAACCAGCACCACCCTGCACCGCGAAACCCGCCGACTCGGCCTGCGCGACGACGAACTCGCCCCCACCGTGCCCGCGCCCGCCTTCCTCGAGCTCTACCCGTACACCCCCGCGGGGCTGGCCCTTGCCTACATCGCCGCGCTCATCCGCGACGGCGACTACGACACGGCCGAAAAGCTCCTCGACGACATCGACCTGAGCCGCGAACCCGCACAAACCCAGATCCACCGATTCCTCGGCGCCGCACTGCATTACCTCACCCACCGCTGGACCGACGTGCTGGACTGGACCAACAGGCCCGTCACCGCCCACAACGAGATTGTCGACGCCGCCACCACCCTGTTGGCCGGGATCGCCCACACCGGGCTGGGCCAATTCGACACCGCCCTGGCCACATTGGCACCCATCAGCTTCGACATCCACCCCGCCCCGATCGCCGCCGAAGCAGCCCTCTACCGCGGGCTCTGCCAACGCGCGCTGGGGCACGAAACCGAGGCCCGCCGGGAGTTCAGCGCCGCTGCCCTCGACGGGGTTCTGCGGCCCGACGCCGCCGCCGCCCTGAATGACCCCACGTATGGGCCAACCGTCACCACCGCCGATGCGATCGCCGCGCGCACCAACCGCTGGGACCCCGGCTCCGGGCCGTCCCTTCACGAGCTGCGCCAGGAAGCCGAACGCCAGGCCGCCGAAGAGGTCCTGCAGGAAGCCCAGGACCGCCTCGACAAGTTCATCGGGCTAACCGCCGTCAAAGCCCACATCACCGAACTGAAGAACATCCAGATCTACGACCAGGCCATGGCCGCGCGTGGTATCGACGTCGGCCCCCGTGAAAGCCTGCACATGACCCTGGTGGGACCGCCGGGCACCGCCAAAACCTCCGTCGCGCGAATCATCTGCGAAATGTATTACGGCCTGGGCATTCTCGAATCCCGGGAGTTCATCGAAGTCTCCCGCAACGACCTCGTCGGGCAGCACATCGGCGAAACCGAAGCCAAGACTGCCGCCGTGCTCAACACCGCCGCCGGGCGTGCCCTGTTCGTCGACGAAGCCGGCGACCTCTATAAGCCGGACCTGGACCGCGACTTCGGGCGCAACGCGCTGGACACCATCATGAAATTCGCCGAAGACCACCGCCACGACACACTCATCACGCTGGCCGGCTACGCCAAACCAATGAACGCGCTGCTGTCGGCCAACCCGGGACTGCGCTCCCGATTCCCCTACCAGCTCGAGTTCGTCTCCAACACGCCCGACGAAGTCACCCAGATCGCCGAGCTTTTCGCCACGGGCACCTTCCGGGTCATCCTCGCCCCAGCGGCCCTCGAGCTGTTCCGCGACACCGCCGAATGGCTGTGCACCACCCCCGCCCACGACGAATACGGCCAAAACCTCATCGATATCGCCGGCAACGGCCGCTACGCTCGCAACGTCATCGCCGCTGCCACCGCGAAAATGAAGGCCCGCAACGCATCCACCCGCGGGCTCGACCTCGCCAACGCCGACCTCGACACCGTGCGAACCGTCACCGTCGACGACATGCGCGCCGCGATCGACACCATCCTGGCCAGCGCGAACATCGAAGCGCCCCAATGATGGACGCCCACCACCGGCACGCCGTGCGGTTCTTCTGGACGGTGCTCATCGCCGCCACCGCCGCGTCGCTCGCTGGCAACGCGGTCCACGCCACCCTGCACGCCACCAGCGCGCCCCTCGGTGTCGCAGCTCTGGTGGCCACCGCCCCACCCCTCGTGCTGTTGGCTTCTACAGAAGGGGTTTCGCTGCTGCTGCGGACCCGCCGGCGGGGCACGGCCACTCACTGGTGCGCCCTGGCCATGACCGTGCTGCTGGCGATGTGCGCGTTCGTGCTGTCCTTCGACGCGCTGCGCGACCTGGCCATCCGGTCCGGCATCCCCGCGCAGCTGGCGTGGCTGTGGCCCATCGCCGTCGACGTCACCATCGCCCAGTCCACCGTCGCGTTGCTGTCACTGTCCCGCACCCCGGCAGCCGGCAGCGCAAAGGGTATCGATCAGATCCGCGAGTCCCTCGAACTCTCAAGCGCTCCAACCAAAGCCGACCACAGTCGCACCGGCGCCGCGGTCGCCCTCATCGAAGATAAGGTCACCAAGAAAAGCCCCGAGCTCGTCGAGGCGGTGCTGCAACGCTACGCCGCTGGAGAGAAAGTCGGCACCATCGCCGCTGCGCTCGACGTCCACCACAGTACTGTCCGCCGCCTATTGGCCGCCCACCACCAGCGCACCCGCACTGCTAACCGCAGCTCAACATTTCAATAGCGGCCAATACCACGCCTACCTCAAGAAGTTGTGCCCGAGGCTGCCGCATACGGGGCCGGCGTATGCCCCCACCCCGGGGCTAACCAGTGGCCTGGTGCCGTTAGTCTCGGAGGTCTGGGCCGAATGGCCCTTGGATGTCCGATCACGGCGTGACAAAGCTGAAATGTCGCGGTGACAGGAAGGACATTCAAATGCCGGCATCAGAGGCGTCAGTCGTGATAGCCCGCCCAGTCGCCGAAGCCTGGGACTACATCATCAGCGCAGACCGTCTTGCCGTTTGGGAGCCTGCGGTCGTTGAAGCCGAACAGATCACACAGGGCCCTGTGGCGGTGGGCACGAGGTGGTCGGGAAAGAGCAGCCTGCTCGGCGTCAAGTTTTCATGGGTCGGCGAATTTACCGAAGTCGATGTCAACAAAGGGACCGCGTTCAGGTCCATCGAAAGCAAATTGGTGTTCAGCAACGCAACGAGATTCGAAGAAGCTGAAGGCGGCACCCGGTTTACCTACCGAATGGAAAGTGAGAGCGGCCTCGGCGGGATCTTCGGCAAGCTTGCTGACCCCTTGGTCAATATGGCCTACGGCCGAGCCCTTCGCGCAAGCCTGGAGAACCTCGCCGACATCCTTTCAGCCGGCCACTGATTAGTACCCCTACTCGTTATGGGTACACCGCCGTTTGGCTTGATTGGGTCCCGGCGGCGGCCTGAGTCGTGCGGCAGCGTAGACCAGACCGACCAACAGCGCCGCACCTCCTCTCTCCACAACCTGCCGTTGGCGCGCGTCGGCGAAACCGGCGACCCGTCCCTGTCGGGTGTCGGGCATTTCCAGGCAGTTATCGGATGCACGTACGGCCCGTAATCTTGCGCTCAGCACGTGCGTTGGCTTCCGGAAGGAGCGGCAGCGGCCACGAAGCATCCCCGGATCGGTGACAACAGCCACGCCATCCCCATTCGCACAGATGCGCAGCGTCGATAAGGAGTTGATGGCCGAGGCAGGCGTCGACAGGGTTCCTCTGGGGCCCCAGATGCACATCGTCTGCTTGAGCTGTCGTCAACCGCGGCCGAACTACCCGAGTTGCCGGTCGAATAACTCCACTGCGTCCCGCGCCTGTGCCAGTTCGGGAAACACGCTATCGGTGGGGAAGCGGCTGAGCGCATCACCGACCGCTGCACGGGCGGGCCCGCCACGAAAGTCGAAATCGTCAAGGGTGGCTCGCAATTCGAACAGTGTCGCGCCCTGGCGGCGGGCCAGATCCAGAGCGGCCCCGAGATCGGCTCGGCGGTTCTCAGAGTCGCTGTGGGTGCGTGCACGCAGCCGCAGCAGTTCGGCGTCATAGAAATGCATGCCTGTCTGACGGGCGAATTCCAAAGCGGCGTGCAGCCGAGCGCGGGCCTGCTCCGGTTCGCCGATGGCGGTCAACAGGCGACCGAGGATCCCATCGAAGAATGTGAGATAGGCGTTGAGCCCGGCCCGGCCCAAAATGTCGACGAGCCCTGTCATGGTCGCGATGTGATCCGACAGCGTGCGCGAGTTCAACTCTTCGGCGCTCAACGCGGCCACGGCCTTGACGGTGGCCTGCTGGGCACCGCCCCACAGGTGCCAGGCGTCAAAGCCGTGCCGCTCGGCCAGATCAATCAGGTCGGCGGCCAGCACCGCAGCCTTGTCGAGTTGGCCGGCTTCGATTCGCATCCAGGTCTCCACGAAACCCGCGAAGGCCCTGCTGAACGGGCCCTGTGGGAAGTCCAGCCCGTGGACCCGGCGTGCCACCTCCAACAGTTCGGCCTCGGCGCCGGCGAGATCACCCCGCACAAACCGGGTCAAGGCCAGGTGGGCGCCCGCCGTCGTGATGGGGTCGTTGGGCTGGTACCACACCATGTCGAGCTGGCCCGCCGCGGTCAGGCCGGGCATGGCGTGCTCGAGGCGCGAACTGGCAGCGAAGAACTCGCCGCGAAGCCACGCCACCACGCCGAAGGAGGCCTCGATCGCCGGGCCCAACCACTGCCGTCCCTGCTCGCGAGCGGCGCGCAATGATCTGAGGACCCGGACCACCCGGCGCAGGTCGGCGCGGGTGAAGTAGTAGACCATGAGGGCAACCATCGTCGCAACGAGTTCGTCGTCATGTAGGTCAGTCCCACCCAGCCGCAGGCACCGCTCGAAATCGCTGACGGCAGCACGGGTTTGGTTGCCCTCCACAGCAGCGGCGAGAAATCCCCGCTCCAGCCGCATGGCGATTTCGCGCCGGTTGCGGTCCGGGCCGGGTGTGGCGCTGTCGAGTTGGGCCAAAGCGAGGCTCAGGCAGGTGCGCGCCTCGGCCAGCGCGCCGCGACGGCGCGCAGCCCCGGAGGCCTTTTCGTAGGCCGATGCGGCGTCGTCGAAACGTTCCGCGTGCTCATAATGGGCGGCCACCAGCCGCCAGTCCGGGTCACCGCTTCCGACACCGCGCACCAGAGCATCGGCCACCTTGGCGTGCAGCGCGCGGCGCACGCTGGCCGGTGCCAACTCGCAGGCCACCTCGTGCAGCAGTTCGTGACGAAAGCGCCAGCTGTCGATTCCCGACGGCTCAACTACCAACGCATCCTCGAGCTTGTCGAGGACGTCGTCCACCTCGTCCTCGCTTTGCGTACACACCGAGTACAGCAGGCCCCGATCGAATTGGCGGCCGATGACGGCTGCCGCCTCCACAACCGGCACCACGTTGGCACTGGCGCGCAGCCGGGCGAACAACGGCTCATAAAGCGCATCGGGCACCAGCGCTTGGTCTTGGCGCCCATCACTCCTGTCGCCCTGCCCCCGGACCAGCTGCTCGATGTAGAACGGAATGCCGTCGCAACGGGCGCGCACCACCGCCCGGTCCTCGGCCGGCAGGCGTGGATTCAAGGCGGTAATCAGAGTGTCGGCCTGCTCGTCGGTCAACGGCGTGAGATCGAACACCTTGACCGGCCAACAAGCCGGCAGCCAGCCATCGTGCTGTCCGGTGATCACCACCAACAGTCGACCCCCGCTGGCATCCAGCAGACCGCCGAGAACCTCCACGGTGGACGGATCAAACCAATGCACATCCTTGGCCACCACCAAACCGGCACCGCTGCCCACACACGCCAGCAGATACTCCCGCACCGCCGCCGTGATCAGCTCGTAGAGCTTGCGCCCCTCGGCGGCCACCGGCTCATAGCCCGCCTCGGCGCCAATGCCCATCACCGGAGCCAACAACGGCACCAGCCGCACCGGATCCAGCGACTGGGCCACCACCTCCGCTTCCAACCGCCGCAGTCGTTCGGCCGGCTCGGTGAGGCGATCGATGCCGCAGCGACGTTCCAGGGAGGTCCGCACCGGATACAGGCCGGCGCCGCTGTGAAACGGCGACCCAATCAACTCCAGCACCGCGCCAGAACCCTCGACGAGCTCGACGGCCGCCGCCGCCAACCGAGACTTACCGATCCCGGGCTCACCGCGGAACACCACCCCCGGCATGCGCAGCGTGCCGGCGCATGCACGCTGCCAACACTTCTGCAGCCGGCCGAGTTCACGCTCGCGTCCCACCAGCCGACCACGGCCCACGCCGACCCGGGCCGCGTCCGCCCGCTCACCCAGAACCAGGTGATAGCTGATCGGTGCCTCGACACCCTTGACCGCGACGGGCGAGCGGGCCTCCAAATCGAACGCGTCACCGACCAGGGACGCAACCGCGTCGGAGACCACGATGGTCCCGGGGGGCGCCAGGCCCGACACCCGTTGGGCCAGATTGGCCGCCATTCCGTACACGTCATCCTGGGCGGTGTCCAGATACACCAGCCCGCGGTGCACCCCGACCCGCACCGCGATGTCCACTCCGAACCGACGTCTGGCTTGTTCCCCGAGCCTGGTCACCTCCCGGGTGATCTCCAGGGCCGCCAGCACGGCACGGCGCACATCGTTTTCATGGGCCGTGGGGTGACCGAACACCGCCAAGAGACCGTCACCCTTGGTAGAGCTGATATGCCCCTCGTAGCGGTGCACGACCGCCAGCACCACGTCGCGATATCGGCCCACGATAGTCCGGTAGGCTTCCGGCTCTACCCGCGCGGACAACACTGTCGAATCGACCAGATCAGCGAACAGAATCGTCAACCGGCGAATCTCACCCTCAGTGTCAGGAACGGCCAGCAGATCTTCGGCCTCGGCGTTTCCACGGTCGACGGCCAACACCTGTCCCGCCAACGTGGCCGCGGTCACCGCATCCCCACGGTTGATTGCCGCCACCGCCCGATCAAGCAACTCATCAACCGACGCGCCACGACCACCACTTTGGCCGCTACCCACACAGCCGTCCCGACCGTCGCTCACGTCAATATCGTGTCACCGCTGGTCAGACATTGTGTGTGATATCGCCCCTGCGATCCGGTCCGGATAGCCGGCCTGCGCAACCGGACACCCTCGCCACCCTCTCTGACGCGACAGAAATTGGTGGCTCTTACCGTGACCTATCGCCTCACCGGTGCCGCGGCTTAGGACGCTGCTGGGCGGTCGAGAGACGTCGCCCCCCAACACTGTCAAGAGACTTCTTCAGTTTCTGCCAGCTTGCCTACCAATTCCGTGAACTGGGCTTTGCCGCGATACGTGCCACTGACCTTGCTGTTGCCGGGATTGAACCACTCGATGCTGTCGTCCAAGATGCCGAAGGTCGTTTCGAGGTCGCCCGCGGCGAACGCGGCATACGCCTTTCTGGCTATCTCGACATTCTCCCTTGTAGACACGATCACCCCTTTGTGTCGGTTTTCTCTCGGGCCTGTTTTCCCGTAGAGGGGATTGATCTCCCGCTCTTGGCGGGACTGCCGGAGCATTTTGTTCGAACGAGTTGACGGAAGCGTAAAAACCGTAGGTCATCAGAGTTTTTTTAACTCGCCGGGTCCACCGGCTTGGAGAGTTCTGCACGCACCCCGCCACATGCAGATCGCTGTCCGCAAGGTCCTTACTGGCGTCAACCCCCACACCAGATGCCGGTCCAAAACCGGCGGCCGATTCAGTTACACCCGTCTTGCCGCCAACTCGGGCCTTCGCGCCGTGAAAGGCGTTGAGATGCCTACCCCCGATTAGCGGTTGTCTTTGTCGGTGCAAAGCGCTGACCGACTCTTGCGGCTGGCCCGATTGGTCGTACGGTGAGGGCATGACAGAACAGTCACCCGCGATCACGGTCTCGCATCCGCCCCCCGCGATACTCCGCGTCGTCAACCCAATCGTGCGGCTCCTGGTGCGCACTCCAATCATGGGCGCCGCGCGCGGGCAGCTGATGGTGGTGAGCTTCCACGGACGTAAGACGGGGCGCCCGTACACAATTCCGGTGAGTGCTCATCATATCGACAACGAACTCTATGCCCTGACCGCTGCTCCCTGGAAGGGGAACTTCCGCGGTGGCGCGCCCGCCGAGGTTCTCCACGGCGGGAAGACGGCGGCCATGCGCGCTGAACTCATCCAGGACCCTTCCGTCGTCGCCGAGCTCTACCGGCGCTGCTGCGAGTCCTATGGCGTCAAGGGCGCACAGCGCATGCTCGGATTGAAGTTCCGCGATCAGCGAATACCCACACTCGAGGAGTTCACCGTGGCGGTCGAACAAAACCATCTGGCCGCCATCCGCCTGACTCCAGCGGAGTAGCAGCGCCGAAATCACCAAACCGACTTCGCTGGGCGAAACGTCGGCTTGCGTGAGTGCACACCTGGGTGTCGGCGCGGTAGGCCGGGTGTCAAGCCGATGGTCGTGGCGGCTAGGGGTGGCGGGCGACGATCACCGGTGTGCGGGCAGCGTGGACGACGGCGGTGCTGACCGAGCCGAGCAGCATCCCGGCGAACCCGCCGCGGCCTCGACTGCCCACGACGACGAGTTGGGCGTCCTCGGACTGGGCGAGGAGGTGACGGGCCGGTTGATGGCGGACTACCACAGGGCGCACCGTGACATCGGGATGACGGTTGTGCCAACCCGCAAGCCACTCCGCCAGGGTTTCCTCCGCGTTGGATTCAATCGCGGACCAGTTCACGCCCGGGAAGTCGGGTACGACAACATCGCTCCACGCGTGTAGGGCCACCAAGTCGACCCCTCGCCACGAGGCTTCATCGAAGGCTATGCAGGTGGCCAACTCCGAAGCCGGTGAGCCGTCGATGCCCACCAACACCGGTGCCTGCGACGACTCGAGCCCGGCCGCGTCATCGTGGATCACCGCGACAGGACAGCGGGCGTGGTGGACCAGTCCGCTGCTGACAGATCCGAGCAGGCCGCGGACCAGCGCTCCGCCCTGACCTCGGGATCCGACCACGATCATCTGCGCCTCTGCGCTCAGCTCGACCAGGGCGGGGATGGCGGAAGTGAACACCTCCCCGGCGGACAACACTTCAGCTTCAACCTTTACGCCACCGCTGTCTCGGGCGTTGTCTTCGACAACGCTGATGGCTTCGTCGATGAGTTGCCGGGCCTGGTCGTCTTGCTGCCATTCGCCGAACTCCGCCGGCAGCGGCGCGGTCGAAAACGTCCACCCCAACCGGCTGGCGACTGGTGTGGTGAGCACGTGGACCAATGTGAGTGCGGCATTGCGCATCACCGACTCATGCGCGGCCCACCGCACCGCCATAGTGGCCCACGGTGACCCATCGACGCCAACAACTATTCCCCGCGCTGTTCTTCTATCGGCCATCTCGCTGCCGCTCTGCGTTTCCGCCAGCGACTCGGCCCGTTTCGATTCTGCGGTCATTTCCCTCGTTTCCTGCGGCCACGAAGATCGTGGCTTCTGGCTCCTTGCTGCGCAACTCGCTAACAGACCGGGCGCGATGGTCTATGGACAGATCTGATCACCCGTCAGAAGGTCGCCTACCATCAGCCCATGCGCGGCTTCAAGATCCTGATCACCGGTCCGACCGGTCAGGTCGCCACTCCCATCGCCCGGGCCCTGGCGGCGCACAACGAGGTGTGGGGCATCGCCCGCTTCACCGACGCCGCGGCGCGTGCCGGCCTCGAGAAGGCGGGGGTTCGGTGCGAGACGGTCAACCTGGCCGCTGGTGACTTCACCGCGCTTCCGTCCGACTTCGACTACGTCCTCAACTTGGCGGTGGCCAAGAGCGGCAACTGGGACACCGACCTCGGGGCCAACGCGGAGTCGGTCGGCCTCCTCATGGCCCACTGCCGCGGCGCAAAGGCCTTCCTCCACTGTTCCTCGACGGCCGTCTACGACCCCCCGGACGACGAACCCCGGACCGAGCACGCCGCCCTGGGCGACAACCACAAGGTGCTGTTCCCCACCTATTCCATCTCCAAGATCGCCGGGGAGGTCGTCGCCCGGTCGATGTCGCGCGCGCTCGGCGTGCCCACCACCATCGCCCGCCTCAACGTCCCATACGGCGACAACGGCGGGTGGCCGTACTTCCACATGGAGATGATCCTGGCCGGCTTGCCGATCCGGTGCCGCCCGGCGGACCGGCCCGCTACAACCCGATCCACGAATACGACATCATCGCGACAGTCCCGAAGCTGCTGGGGGTCGCGTCGGTCCCGGCGACGACGGTCAACTGGGCCGGCGACCAGACCGTCAGCGTCCAGGAGTGGTGCGCGTACCTCGGTTCGCTGGTCGGCCGGGAGCCTGCGTTGGAGGAGAGCGGGCAGACGCTGCGCGGGGTGCCCACCGACGTGACCCGGATGCGCGAGCTCCTCGGCGGCACCACGGTCGACTGGCACGATGGGATGCGCCGGATGGTGGCGAAATTCCACCCGGAGCTGGTCGGCAAATGACCTTCAACTTTCGGCCGGGCAGCCCAGCCGACGATCTAACGGATGTGACTCACTCCTGGCCGTGCCATGCCATCGACTCGTCGAACGATTCCATGTGAATCTCGTGCGAATCAGCGCCCGCGCCGTCCGGTGAACCACCAAGCGCCGCGAGCAGCTCTTTGATCTTCACCGCCTCTTCTTCGGTCGGTGTCTCGCCGGCCTCCAACTCATCGAGCACATCGGCGCGCAGCCCGATCCCGTTGGCTGCCTCCTGCGCCGACAGCCTCGCCTGCCGCCGCGCAACATAGAGCTGCTGGCCCAGTGTGGATCCCGGCGCGGCCGCTGCGCGAGCCATCAGGTCGTCGTAGTGGCGGCGCACGTCGCTCAGCGCGACGATGACCTCCGGCGTGGGCCGGCTTCGACCAGCCGCATCGGTCAACGTGCCCTGCAGTTTGCGTAGCCCGGAAAGAATCACCTCCGCCCGGGACGGGAACTCCATGTCGCCGTCATTGGGCAGCGAATCGATCGCGTTCCCGTACATGTGCATGGCCGCGTCGGCCATGCCGACGATGATGTTCGCTTCACCCTCATCCGGGTCTTTTTTGCCCACGTTCCATCAATTCCTCTGCAGTTGGCGGCTAACCGTAAACGTCGTCGGTTACGAACAACTCGGTTGAGGTTATTCGCCGGCAACGCCGATGTACACCGCGGGGGCGGATCACTTTCGTTGACTCAGCAGATCCTGGGAACGCGCTGAAAAACTCGGCCACCGAACGATATTCGGCTCAACCTGGGCCGTGGTTAATTCAGGTACGGTTGCTCGTTGCGGAAGCTCACCGCCTCCACGACGGTGTTGAAACGCTTGGTGCCCAGGTGGATGCGGTCCCCCCGCTGCTCGATCACGATGTCGGGCTCGCTGATGCTGCCGCCGTTGACAGCTATTGAAACCCACGCCCCCGGATAGGGGTCGGAATTGCCGTTGTGCACCACCAGGGTGGGCGGCCGCGGCGGCTGCGCGGTCAGATCGCGGCTGGTCCAGATGTGCGACGACGCCGACCGCATCGTCCACCGGCCGGTGCTGTCGTAGACGGCCACCAGCTCGCCGGCGGCCGCGGCGCGGCGGATCAGGCGCCGCACCGCGACGTCGTCGTCGGTGTGCATCGCGATGCGGGTCGGGCCTGACGGGTCCGACAGCGGCATCAGCAGAAGCCCATCACCGAGCTTGCCGATTATCACGCCGGACGGGCCTACCACCACCGCCGCGTTGAGGTCCTGATCCACCGGCGAGCTCGGCAGACCCGTCAACCGTGCACGCCTGGGCAGGGTGAGCGCCAGGGCATCCCACTGCCGGCCGGTGAATCGGTTGAGCACCAGCGACGGGGCGCTGGTCAACGGCTGCCCGGTCCGCAGCCGCACCACCACCGAGGCCCGCACAGCCGAGGCGTCCCGGCGCAGCGCCATCACCAGGGTGGTGTGCTCGGCCGGATACGACCACACCTCGTCGATCTGGCTGGCCCGCACATCATCAGCGGACAAGTAGTAGCTCGTCAGATACCCGCGGCCCGGCCGGTGCAGCGCCGACCACTCGTCGCGGTACACCTGGGAGGCGTCCTCGGGGCCGCCGAGGCTGGCGACGGTGGCCTCGTGCATCTGCGCCGCGGTCAAAATCTGCGCGCGGCAACCGGCCTGGCGCAGCGCGCGCACCATCCGCCGGGTGATGGCCGCGGCGGCCTCGGCGGTGTTGCGCCGCCACAGCAGCCCCCTGGTGGTGTCGGCGTCGCGGGTGTCCATCCGCAGCACCAGCGTGGTGGAGCGCTTGCCCGCCGCGGGCCTCGGCCCCAGAAACGTCGAGTACAGGCCCGCGTAGCTGTCCGTGCCGGTGCGGCGCCCCTCGCACACCACGTCGACATCCACGCCCAGCCCGAAGCGGTGCATGTGTTCGGCGATCACGGTGAGCGGCAACGTGTTCGGGGTCTCGGCGTGGCGGGCGTGCAGCAGCGTGGGGATGTACTGCCTGCCCCACACCGCGACCATCGTGATCACGGTGTGGCCGTCGATGATCACCCCGACCGGGGCGCCGTCGACCTCGATGTCGGTCCCGTCGGCCAGCGCGACCTTGCGCTGCCGATGGCGCACCCAGCGTGCGGCCAACCACATCCAGTGCCACAGCGCCAGCCCCGAGAATGTCAGCACGAGGCCCAGCACCGCGACGAGCACACCCACCGCCAGCGCCGGCCAGCCCGGGGTGCCCGCCGCCAGCAGGAGCGCGGTCACTGCCAGCGCGGTGACCTCGGCGGCGATCACCGTGGGCAGCCGGGCACGCACCCCCAGCAGCGGCTGTTTCATTGCTGCCTCCGCCGACGGGTCACCGTCACGATCCAGACCAGCGCCCCGACGAGCACCACCGCGCCCGCTGTTCCGGCGACCGCGACCCGCCTGGGCCACGGATCCGGCGGCGGGGGCGGCGGGGGAACCCTCAGCGGCGCCGCCTTCGCCCCCGACGCCAGCGGGTCACCGGGCGGCACATCCCAGGTCAGCGCGGCCACCGGGTCGACGACCCCGTAGCCGACGACGGTGTCACGGCCTCCGGCGGGCGGATGCGCGGTGGCCTGCAGCCGGTGGATCACCTGGTGCGCCGACAGGCCGGGATACTTCGCGCGCACCAGGGCGGCCACCCCGGCCACGAACGCCGACGAAAATGAGCTTCCGGCAATGGGTTTGAGGGTGTCGCCGCTGCCACCGGTGGTGTCGATCGAGGAGTTGATCACCTGCCCGTCGGTGGACAGCCCGACGATGTCGGCGCCGGGGGCCGCCAGCCCCACCCACGGCCCGTGCAGGGACGCGGCCTGCCCCGACAGCGGCACCCCCAGCGAGTCGGTCGCCGACACCGACAGCACGTAATCGTTGAACCACGCCGGGGTGGCGATGGTGGTCACCGAGTTCCAGCCCAGCGGGTCGGTCTGGCCGGCGGGCACCGGGTCGGGGTTCTGCTTGCAGCCCGACTCGCCGGCATTGCCGGCTGCGGTCACGATCACCACATCACGGTCCACCGCGGCGTAGCGCAGCGCGGCGCCCAGCGGGGCCTGATCGGCGGGGGCCGCGGCGGGCAGGCAGGCCACCACGCTGATGTTGATGACCTTGACCCCGAGGTTGGCCGCGTGCACGATCGCGCGGGCCAGCGAGTTGATGTCCCCGGCCCGCTGCGCGGCCTCCGGGTCGGCCTCGATGATCGGGTTGACCGGCCCGAAGGTGTGCGAGGACTGCCGGATCGACACGATCACCGCTTCGGGAGCGACGCCGATCAGCCCGTCCGGCCCTCCCCCGGGCGGCGGCTGCCGCGGCACCGGCATACCCGGCCCGCCGCGCGCTACACCAGACGATGTGATCCAGTTCGGAGCGTCGGGGGGTGGCGGGGGCGGCGGCGCCTGCACCGTGACCGGCGCCGGGGTGGCGGTCGAGGTCACCGTCACCGTGGGCGGCGGAGGCGGCGGCGGAATCGGCTGCGGCGGCGGCGCGGCCGGCGGCGGGGGCGCCGGCACCGCCCCGCGCGGGCGGCTGGCCAGCGCCGCCCCCGACGGGGCGGCCCCGATCAGCGACGCGATCACGGTGCCGTGCGCGTCGCAATCCTGCAAACCGTCGCCGTAGGGACCCATGACGTAGTCCCCGCCGGCCACCAGGTGCGGCAGCCGCGACGACGGGGCAACGCCGGTGTCGATCACCCCGATCACCACACCCGCGCCGGTCGACTGGTTCCAGGCCGCGGGCATGTTCATCAAGTCCAGCGCGGGCGGCAGATCCCGGAAGTCCGAGCCCGGGATGACGGCGGTGCGGGTGCAGCCGGCCACCTGGTGCATCGGCTGGTCCGGCGCCGGCGGCGGGTCCGGAGGCGCCGGCCCCGGCGGCACCGACGGGGGTTCCACCGCGGCCGCCAGCCCGGTGGAGGCGGCCAGCAGCGCGGTCACCGCCACGCACCCGGCCAACTTCTTCAATGCCTGCATCAGCCGTGCACCATGTTGCGCACCGCCGAGTAGGCGCCCAGCAGCCACAGCGCCCACGGAATCACCAGCGCCAAGAGCACGTATTCGCTGATTTCCACGGTGCGACGCACCGGGGCGGTGAACTTCGCCGACGGCACCACCAGCCCGGCCAACAGGCCCAGCACGACCACACCCACCGTGGCCGCCACGCACATCAGCGTCGTCGGCATCCGCGGGGGCGTGGCCGCCGCCGCGTAGCGCCCGATCACCATCGCCACCGCCAGCGTCGCCGCCACCACCAGTGCCGTCGACTGGTAGCGGTCGACGAACGAGCGCCCCCGCAGCAGCAGGATCAAACAGATGGCCAGGGTGAACACCAAAAACCGCCAGCCGCCGGGCCGGCCCGGGACCACCGCATAGCGGGCCGCCACCACCGCCACGACGCCGGCACCGATCAGCACCCCGGTGACGATCTGGTTGCCGCGCTGTGCCCACGCGGCGATCCGCTCCGGCGACTCGGCGCCCGACGGAGGAACCGGGGAGACCGTGTCCCGGGGAGCGCCGGGCGCTGTCTCGAACACGCCCCGCTCGGTCACCGACGGGAACACCGGCATCGGCACCCCCGAGCCGATCACTCCGAGGTTGGTGGCAAACGTGACGATAACCAGCACCACCAGCAGCGCCACCACCGCGATGCGTTCCGGTGCAAAATGCCAGCCCGACCCCTGCAGGGCCGCCACCACCGCCGCGAACCCCGCGACCGTGACGACCAGCGACACCGCGGCCAGGTGCCGATCGGTCAACAACGCCAGCATCACCACCCCGGCCAACAGCACGACGGTGCCGAGCACCACATGCCACCAACCGGGATGGCCGGGCACCGACATCGCACCTGCCGCGCCGGCGGGGATCAGCGCCGACCAGGCGAACGCGTCGGACGCGCGGCGTCGCTGCTCACCGCGGGCCCGTGAACACAGCCACGCGGTCAGCGCCAACACGGCGGTCAGCGTCCACGACACCGCCGCGGGCACCCATCCCCCGGAGTGCCACCACTGTCGGGCCATCATGACCTCGGCCCAGGTCACCAGCCCCGCCGTCAGCCAGCCCGCGACCCGCCGCGCGGTCGTTTCGTTCATCTCGTCGAATTGCTGGGCGGCCGCGCGGGCGATCGCCGTCGACACGTTCTCCACCACCGGCTCAAATGCTTCGGTCGCCTCGGTGGGCATCAGCCACAACAGATCGCCGTCGAGCACCCCCGATTCGTCCAGGGAGCGCTGCGGATCCAGTGCCCGCCCGTCCGGGCGGCACAGCTGATAGGTGCCGGCGGCGTCCAGCAGGGGGCGCCCGCGGCGGCGCAGCTGCTCGTTGATCCGCGGAACCAGATCTTCGGTGACCGCGATCAACGGCACCCCGGCCGGCAGGGTGTAGTCGATCTCGGCGTCCTGACCCACCAGCAGGGCCACCCGGCACAGCTGCACCGGGCTGACCGCGGCCGTTGTGCTGGCCGGTGCGCGGCGCTGGCCCCGGCTCGGTGCGCTCACCGGCGACCCTCGGTCGTGGCGGCGAACCCGGAGGCCAGCATCGCGGTGATCTCCAGGAACCGCCGACGGGTCTGCGGACGCAACTGGTCCAGGTCCAGCACGCCGGCGTTCGCGATGTGCTGGTCGAACGGCACCACGAACACCTTGTCCGGGCCCACCCAGTCACCGAACCGTTCCACCAGCGTCGCCACCAGCTGGTCGGATTGCTTCTTGTCACGGTGGCTCGAGAACGGTCGAATATGGTTGATCACCACCAGCATTCGCGAGGCCACCTGCCGGTAGCCCATCTCGGCAAGCCAGTCCATCGCCTTGGCCGCACCCTCGGCACCGTCGGGAACCGCCGAGGCCACCAGCACCACCGCATCCGCGCAACCCAGCACCCCGCCGGTCACCGGATGCTGCAGATCCACACCGGAGTCGACAATCAGCAAGCTGTAGAACCGCTCCAGGCGCCGATGGGCCTCGTTGTAGGTGGATGCATCCACAGGGCCGCGACCGGGCTGCGGGCTGGAAGCCAATACGTCCAGACCCGCCGAATTCTGGCCCACGTGCGAGCGCATGTCCGAGTACCGCGACAGCTGCTGATCGGCGATCACCTCGCCGAACGACGAGGACGCCCTTGGGTCGATCCGTGACGCCAGGTTGGCGGCCTGGGCGGGATCGGCGTCGATGGCCACGACCTTGTCGTTGCGCAGGAGCGCCAGCGTCGAGCCGATCGCCGCGACCGTGGTGGTCTTGCCGGCGCCGCCCTTACCACCGAGCACCACCACCGAATAGGTGCCCCGCAGCGGGGTGTCCACGGTTTCCTTCAGCGCGCGCAGCCGGCGCTCATCGGGCGACTCGCCTGGGTTGATGCGCCCAAATGAAGCGCTGTACAACCACTTTCGCCAACCTCGGGACGGCGGGATCTTGCGCACCGGGGTCAGGTTGGAGGCCCGAAGCTGATCGCGCATCAGCTCCCAGGAGGTGGCGCTCTTCTCCGCCGCCGCACTGCCCCACGGGCCCTCGGCCGGGGGCAGCAACTCGGTGTCCGCACCCCGGTCAGGGGCCGGAATCGGTCCCGAGGTCGGTCCGGAGGTAGGCGCGGAAATCGGTCCCGGGTTCGGCCCGGAGTACCGAGGGCCGCCGGCCTGCGAGCGGGGATCGGCGTCAGCGCCCGACGGGCGGCCCCCGCCCGGGGGCGCAGCGGGCGGCTGGTCGCGCAACTCGCCGGGGCGTTCGCCACGCGGCGCATTCGACGGCACCCACCGCGGCGCCTGACGTTGCGGCGGCGCTGACGGGCCGGCGTAGGGCACGTGGGCAGGACCCCGCGGCGGCGGGGAACCCGCCGGACCGGCTGAAGCCGAACCCGGCGGGACAGGCGCCCCCGGTGGTGGCTGCTCGGCTGGCGCGGCGTGCGGCTCCTGATCGCCTTCTGACTGCGGCGTGCTGGGCGCCCCGGCCTGCAAATGGTCGAAAAACTCGCGCTCGTCCGGTCCGGTCATGCGCCGCTCTCCCTGAAGGTCGCCAACGCGCCTGCACCGGCCACGCCGAAAATGCCTGTCACGTCGCGCCTCACACACTCGGAATACATACGTCTACGACGCGGCCACCCTAGCGCGTATCGAAGGGTCGGATCCGGGTGTGGGTGGTCCAGCCCCGCCCGCAGGGCAGGCTCTCGAGCAGCTCGGTCACCGCGGTGGCGATCCGATGGCCGGTACCTGGGAAAATCGTGGTCCACGGCCGCTGGTCGGGTCCGGCGACGGGGCTGACCAGCACGCGCCCTGAAAGTGTGTCGATCACGGAGATGCCGTGTGGCGCGAAATGCGGCCCCTCCACCGAATACTCGATGGCGGTGAGACTCGCCCGGGTGGCGGTGGCGTCGCCGGCCGCCGCGACGATGCGCGCCTGCGGCAGCGTCAGCCCCACGTCGACGAGCTCGGTCACCAGGTCCATGCCGGGGCGAGCCTGCCAGTCCGAAAGGATCGGGTTCAGCACCGCCGTCTCGATGTTGATGCCGTCGAAGTCCGCAGGCTGCCCTGGCCCGATGAGATCGTTGATCACCGCCCCGATCGCGGCCCGCCCGAGCGGGGACACCACGATCTCGTCCAGCGGTTCATCACCGACCTGCCACACCCGCGCGGCGGCGACCCAGGATCCGTCACGACGGCACACCGCCGCGGCGCGGCGGGCGGGCCCGTTCGCCCGCCACACCCGCAACGCCTCGGCGGCCTCCAGCGGGTCGGACGGCGCCTCGAACAGCGGCGGCGGCCCAGCCAGCCGGTCAGCTTGCCCATTGGGCCTCGACACGTCCAGCGCCACCTCGACATCGGGGCGCCCAAGCGTCGAAATCCATTCGGCGACATCGGGATCCAATGTGCCGCCACGGCACACGCCGGCGTCCTCCAGCACGGCCAGCCCCGGGTGGCCGGCCAGCATCTGCTCGACGTCGCCGACCGGGCGCACCCGCAACACCGCCGGCAACCGGCTCACACCGGCAAGCGCGGCCGTCAGCCACAAGCCCTCAGACGTGGTCGACAGCCGCGCTCCCACGGCCGACGCGCTGCTCAAATGTTTCCGAACCCCGCAGCCACGCCGTTGTCGCACACCCCTGCGTCGTTCGCGGCGCCGTGGATCGCCTGGGCGTGGAAGCCGATCGTCTCGAACACCTTCGCGAACGCCATGTCGACGTTGAAGTGCGCTTCCTGATAGGCGTTGGACCCGTGCTCGGTCCAGATGTGGGCGATGTGGTTGAGCACGTTGATCGCCTGTTGGCGCAGATCGGTCATGTAGTTGACCAGGTTGTTCTGTCCCGACACGTGATCGGCGATCATGCCCTGGTCGTAACGAATCGGTAGAGACATATCGAAAACTCCTCTTGTCGTCTGGTGATGCTCGATCCGGCTACGCCGGGCGGATGTTGGCCAGCCGGGCCCGGTTCTGCTCGTCCATGCTCTGGTAATCATGCGCGCCTTTGCGCATCATCTGGATCACGTGGTCGAACCGCGCCCCCACCTGCCGGCCGGTGTTCGTGATGTCCTCGCTGGTGGCCAGCGACGCGGTCGCCGCCGTCCCGTTCAGGCCCGGACCGGTCAGGTTCTGGTTCATCGTCAAGTACTGGCCCAGCGCGTTTACCACGTCCTGCTTGATCTGGTCGAGTTGGTTGGCCGCGGCGTACATGGCCTCGGCCTCGGTGTTCAACGCCATGTTGTTGACATCTCCTTCTGAATCTCAGTGTTGCCGTATCTGTTCTCATTGCGTTGTGGTGCCGTCACACCCCCTGCCCTTGGGCGTAGACGACCCCGTCGTCGGTCAGCACCGGCACTCCCGCGCCGGCGCCGGTGAGCAGCACCGATTTGTCCGGATCGGCCGCCTCGCGGGTGGATCGCCGCTCACGCGCCGACGCCGCCCCCGGCATCCCGTACATCCCCGGACCCATCGCCCCGCCCGGCGCGGCGGCGCCGCGAACCCCCGCCGGCGCCTTCTCCTCGGCGGCCCCCGCACCCGGGCTGGCCCACCAGGATGTCGGCACGCCGACCGGCCCGGCCATCGCGCTCGATCCAGCCGACGGCTTGGTCAGCGCGGCGCTGATCGCCGATCCGCCGCCGCCGGCGGCGAAACCGCCGTTGGCGCCGCCGAGCCCGCCGGCCGCGGCCGCGGGCCCGTTGAGCGCAAGGTCACTCAGCGGCGGCGCGCCGCCGAGGCCTCCGCCGGCCATCGACGACATCATCGGGCCCATCAGCGATCCGAGCTGCCCGCCGATCATCCCCGGCGCCTGGCCGAGCTGCGACAGCGGCTGGGTCGCGCCCTGCAGCAGCGACGACGGCGCCGACGTCATCGGCCCGGCCATACCCTGCGCGGACTGCAGCATCTGGGCCTCGGCCTGGCCCTGCTGACCGGCGGCGGCCGGCTCACCGGTCGACGACCCCGCCTGCCCGCCCTGGGAAGCCGAACCGGAGGCCGCGCTGGCCGCCCCCGCGACACCCGACGCCACCCCGGCGGCGACACCGGCGCCGGTGTCTGCCGTCGTCGAGCCCGCCGTGGCGGCCTGCTGCAGCACATTGCCCATGCCCTGCACCCCCGCCTCGGTGCCGGTCACGGCCAGCGAGGCGACCTCAGCGGCCATGCCGGCGGGGTTGGCGCCCAGCGGGGACGGCGCCAACGGCACCGACAGCGCCTGGATCAGCGGAACGGCCGCCGACAGGTATCCCATCATCGCGCCGGCGTTCTGGGCCCAGTACTCGCCGTACTCGAAGTTGGCCTCGGCGATCGCCGGACTGTTCTGGCCGATCACGTTGGTGGACTCCAGCGCGGTCTCGCGTACGCGGTTGGCGATCACCGTCGGGTAGGGAATGCTCGATGCCACCGCCCCGCTGTGGGCCTGCCCGGCTGCGTTGATCGTCTGGGCCGCGGTCTGGGCGTGCGCCCCCACGACGTCGATGTAGGCCGCCATCGGCAGCGACGTCTCGTTCATCGCCATGTCGCCGGCGCCGATCCACGACGAATTGGTCGCCATGGTCGTCGCCACCATCTGCTGCGCCTGCTCGAGGTGAACGGCCGAAGCCTCTTCATAGGCAAGAATGTGCGGGATCACCGCTGCCGCGCCCGGGCCGGTGCGCAGCCGAAAGTCGTTGGTTTCTGGCGGAATTCCCCAATACATGCCGACGCCTACAGCGTCAGCGGATTGGCCGCCAGCGCATCGGAAGCCGCGGCCACCGCCGCCGATGTGCCGACCTGGGCGGCGAACTGCCCCCGCTGGGCGACCGCGAGCCCGGTCATCGACAGAAAGTTGGCGGTGTGCGCGGCGATCGCGTTGGACAGCGCCGCCGACACCTCCTCACTGCCCATCGGCACCACCGCGGACATCTCCGGCGCCGCGCCGGCGAGCATCGCGCCGGTCACCGCGGTCCCCACCGCCTCACTGGCCGACTGTGCCGCCACCACCGGCGTCTCGATGAAATACATCGGCAAAACCCTCCTCGACCCAGATGCCACTGCGGGCATTTGTTCGGCCGAGCCTAAGCTGCTGGCAAACATTTACGCAACCGCTGGAGCCGATATTCGCCGCAGATCGTCAGTCTCCGGCGCCCAGTCGCCACCTCGGCGTTTGTGTCACGGTTTGTGCCTCAACCTGAGCTTGACCTCCAACGATGAAGCCGCACGCCGGATTTACTTTACGGTGCCGAAAATTATGAGCCGGCGGGTGGCGTCGCGCAGCTAAATCCCCTCCGCGGCGCCACCGAACTCGGTGCCGCGTTTACGTCCTGGTTTGAGTGGCTAGCAAATCCCGAGAGTCAAGGTGAGCGGGCTTCGCCGCATCTCATCGCCCGGCCGCTACCGCGATCTGCACCGGGGCCGCCAGCCTGTCGGTGACATAGATCCCCCGCCCCGGCGGCTGCGAGGCGGCCTTCACCCCGCCCAGGATGTCGCCCTGGCTGCGCGGGCCGTCCATCACCACGCCCGGGGTCGTCAGCTGCAACATCCGGCCCACCAGCGGCGAGGCCACCGCCCGCCCCCAGTTGCCGATCCGGCGCGACACCACGAAGTGCAGCCCCACCTCCTTGCCGCGATCCATGAACGCCAACAGCGGCTCCAACGGATAACCCGCCGCGCCGGGGGCGAAGCTCATCCCCGAATCCCAGGACTGGATGGTTTCCTCGTTGTCGACGAACACGAACACCTGCGGCCCGCTCCAGCGCACCCCGGCGGCCAGCTCGGCCTGGGTGGCGTGCTCCGGCGGCAGCCGCGTCTCCAGAAGCCGCGCCACCTCGGCGGCCATGTCGCGCACCTGCTGCTGGCGGTAGACGTAGCCGCCCAGATGCGCGCCCTCCACCACCTGCAGCAGCGAGTTGTGCGGATCCACCACGAAGATGCGGGCCTGATCGGGCCGGTAGGCCCGCATCACCGCCTGTGCCAGGGTGGCGAGCGCGTTGGACTTGCCGCAGTCGGGGTTGCCGACCACCAGAAAGTGCGGACTGGAAGCGAAATCGGCCACCGCCGGTAGCAGCCCCACCTCCGAGATGCCGAACGGCACCTGCCCGGGCGTGCCGCCGCCGCGGCGCGCCCACAGCTCCTCGACCTCGTCGATCGACACACTTTCCGGCAGGATCCGCACCTCGGCGGCCCCGCCGCCGGTTCCCGCCACCTGCGCCACCGCCGCCGCAGCCTCGCGCACACCCACCACCTGGCCGCCGACGGTCAGCTGCGGCAGCGCGGTCTGGAAGTGATAGCCCGCCATCGACGTGCCCCGGCCGCGTACCCGCAGCTTCTTGGTCTCCTTCTCCTCGCCGCGCGCGCCGGCCTCACCGGCATCGTCGTCGTCTTCGCCGAGGACCTCCTTGTCCCCGTAGGGCACCTTCCTGGCCACGTCCCGGTTGTTGCGATGCAGGTCGTCGTTCTCGGAAAGCCGCAACTCCACATTCGCCCCGAACTCCGGGGTCATGCCCGAGGTGAGCTTGCCCGCGATCCAGCCGCTGGCCGACACGATCGTGTGCACCCCGTACGCGGGGCCGCGCCGCAGGATCGCCTCCACGTCACCGACATAACGGTCAAACCCGCCCTGGGAGAACTGCGCCCACCCGTCGATCACCAGGAACACATCGCCGAACGGATCGTCGGGAACCGGGCCGGCGCGCCCCCCGAACTTGCGTTCCCGGAAGTCCTCCACGGTCAGCTTCAGCTCGCTGAACGCGCGTTCGCGCTCGTCGATCAGGGTGGTCATCTCGGCGATGGTGCGGCCTACCCGCTCGCTTTCGGCCGCGCGGGCCAGCGAGCCCACGTGCGGCAACCCCTCCACGTCGTTGAGTTGCGGTCCGCCCAGCGCCAACACGTAGAACTGGATCCGCTCCGGCGTGTACATCAACGCCGCGCCGGTGATCATCGTGGCCAGAGCGGTGGTCTTGCCGGCGCCCTGCATCCCGATCACCGCGCAGTTCGCCCCGGCCAGATCCACCGCGTACACCCGCTGCGCATGCTGAAACGGCCTGTCCTCCACCCCGACCGGGAACCGCAGACCCCGGTTCTCGCCGTAGCCGTCCTGCCAGGGCCGCCCTCGCAGCCGGCGCACCAGCTCGTCGACGCGCAGCGGCTCCAGCGGCGGCAGCCACATCCGGTGCACGGGGCGGCTATAGCGCCGCCGCAGCGACGCCGACGCGGCCTGGACCTGGCGCAGCGGACGCCCGTCGGGCCCCATCACCGTCCGCGCATCCTGCTGCGGCGCGGCCGCAGCAGCCGTCAGAGCAGGCAGCGCCAGCGGTTCCATCCCGGCGGCGGCGAACTCCCGCGGCGGCACATAACCCACCTGCGCGCGCACCGCGGCGGCCTCAGCGTGGCGCGGCGGGGTGTAGTTCTTCTGCACATACGCGGTCTGGAAGCGGGTCAGCCGCGGGCGCCCAGACACCCGCAGATAGCCCGCCCCCGCCGGCTTGAGCGGAAGGTACTTGGCCTCGTCGGTGCCGATCACCGCGCGCGAGTCCACGTCATCGAGGGTGCGCAGCGCCACCCGGATCGGGATGTTGCCCATCACCCCGGTCTGCATCTCATGGCCCAGCCGCTGGCTGCCCATGATCATCTTGACGTGCAAAGCCCTTCCCTGGCGACCGATCTCGTCGATGATCGCCTTGGCCGGGGGATGCTCCACGAACATCTGGGTGAACTCGTCGATGATGATCAGAAGCGCCGGCATCGGCTCCAGCCGCTCCCCGCGGTGGATGCGCAGATACTCGTACTCGGCGGCGTCAGACACCCGCGCCCGGTCCAGCATCCGTTTGCGCCGCTCCAGCTCGCCGTAGATCACGTCGCCCATCCGCTCCACCCACAGCGAGTCGTTGCGCAGGTTGTTCATCGCGGCCACCACATGCGGCAAGTCGGCGATCGCGTGCGCGGTCGTGGAGCCCTTCCAGTCGAAAAACGCGATGTTCAATGTCTCGGGGGAATGCGTCAGCGCCGCCGAGAGGATCAGCGTCGTCAGAAGCGACGACTTCCCGGCGCCGGTGGTGCCCACCAGGATCATGTGGTGGCCCATGCCGCCCTCGTGGGTTTCCTTGAAGTCCAACACCATCGGCGCGCCGCCGTCCTCGGCGCCGATCGTGACCTTGAGCCAGTCCGCCCCCCAGCTGTTGTCTTCGTAGGGCGGCCCCGAGCGGGTGGCTGCCCAGGTGCGGTCCACATCGACGTCGGCGGCATCGGCGATGTCCAAAATGTCGAATAGGTCGATCATGTCCGGGCGCGTGGTGGTGGTGTTGGCGCCCACCGGTCCCTGCGGGCGGTAGCGCGCCATCTTGCGTGCGATCGCCCGGGCGCAGGACTCCTCGAGTCGGTCGGGCACGGCCACCTTGCCGTGCCGGTCCCGGATTTCAGAAGATGTAACGAAAAGCGTTGTGTCCGGCGAGAACCCCACCCCACTGCCCGTCTCGGGCACCAGCCGCACAAAGGTCACCCCGGCCACACCGCCCTTGCGGGTCAATGTTTCCCACTCCGCACCCACCCGGGCCTGATCGTTGAACACCAGCCAGTGCGGCAGCACCGCACCCTCGGCTTGGCCGAATCCCTTGCGCTCCTGGTGCAATTCCATGCCCACCGCGGCGTCCATGTCCTCGGCGGAGGTCCACACCATGCGCGGCGGATCGACATTGTCGGGGCTGGCGGCCCGCTCGGTGTGCGGCAGCCACTTCAGCCAATCCCAGCGCGACACATCGTCGGTGACCACCATGACCTTGAAGTCGCGCGGGGAATGAAACACCGCCGCCTGGCAGATCATCGCCCGCGCCAGCGCGTAGACCGGCTCCATGCCCGCCTCGCCGACCAGCGCCCAGCCCGGCACCGAGGTCAGCGACACCGGTTTGGCGATCCCGCGCACCGCGGACTGCTCCAGCAGAAACGCCGACAGCGCCTCGTAGGTGATCGGCTCGTAGTCCTCGGAGCGCCCCAGTAGCGGGGTTTCGAATTTCATCGCCAGCTCGGTCTTGCCCAACCCGATGCGCGCCCAGCCGAAGTGCGGATGCCCGCGGCCGCGTTCCCACATCCGCGGCGAGCCCACCAGCCCGCGGAGCAGCGCAGGCTCGGGGTGAAACCACTGGAACTGGCGGAACTGCGCCTCGGCGGCCGCGGTGACCTCGTCGCGCTTCTCGTCCAGCCCCATCAGATAGTCGCGGCGCTCGGCCTCCATCTGCGCCGGGGTCAGCTGCTTGTCACCGCCGCCGGAATAGCGGCCCATCGTCAGCATCCCGCCGAGCGACATCAGCATCATGAACGGGAAGAACAGGCTGAAGTACCCCACCGGGCCTGAGCGCAGCCCCGGCTGGGAGAACATCAGCGCGAGCATGCCCAGGAACGCCACCCCCATCACCGCGGGGAAGATGATCTGCATCTTGGTGCGCGGGATCGGGCGCGGCGCGGTCAGCGCCTCTTTGAGCGCGATGCGACCCCCGGGGGCCTTCGGCGCCTCCGGCGCCTTACCCGGCGTGAACCGAACCGTCGACATGGGTCGTCACCTTCCCTGCAGCGCTGGCTGCTGTGTCGTCACCGGGGCCGCCGGACCCACCGCCGAGTCGTGCACCGTCAGCGCCGCCGCCCGCGACAGCTCGGGGCCCTCCGGCCACACCTGAAGCATCGCCCACGGCGCGGGCCGGTTCTGCGAGGTCGCCAGGCCCAGCGCCTGCAGCGCCTGCTCGTCGAACGGCACCCCGTAGCGGACCCCGGACTCGCCGATCAGCCACATCGTCTCCCGCTGCGGTGAATCCGGCGCCGACCCGGTCGTCGACACGAAGGTTGCCGCCTGGTCGGCCAGCAGCACCTGACCGGCCTGCACGCCGCTGCCACCGCCGACCAGCGGCACCAGCTTCTGATGCTGGTCGGAGGCGATCGGCAGGTCACGCCCGGTGAGCACGCTGATCCGGGCCTGCCGGTCGTTGACGCCGCGCTCCCACCCGACACAGGTCACCGGCTGCGTCCGCTGATCGACCATCTTGAGCGGCTGCGCCGGGTAGTAATCCACGTCCAAAACGTGACGGACCGGGACCTGCGCCAATCGGTCCGGCGACACCCGCGGCGGTGTGGAGGTGCCATACGAGTCGCGTTGGCGCAGCATCGCGGCGACCACCGGCGACACCGGCTGCACCCCGTCACCGACCACGGCGTAGAACTTGTCGGCGTGGGTGGCCACGTCCTGGGTCACCACCACCGAGCCGATCACCACCCCCGGACCCCAGTCGAACGGAGCCGGCGCGCCGGCGTTCGGCACGGTCGGGACCACCAGCGGGCCGCCCGCCGGCAGCGCGTCGAACATCGCCTGCGACATCGCTGGCACCGGCGCGCCCGGATCCACCCCCAGCGCGCCGGTCAACGCCCGATCGGTCAGATCCAGCGGCATCCGCACCCCGCCGGTCACCAGATAGTTCTGCTGCTGATAGGCCAACAGCAGCCCGCGCCCGTCCCCCAGTGCGTCGGCGCTGCTGCTGCCCAGCGTCAACGCCCCGTCGATGCCGGTGACCAGCGGCGCAGCCCCCACCGCCTCGCCGGCGGTGTCGCATACCGCCCACCGCGACATGTCTGGCGCCGACACCGCCGGGGCCTCCACCGGGGCGCCGACGATGCCGACCACCGGGCCCTTCGGCCACTTGGCGATGTCACCGGAGCTGACGAACGTCGGAGCGTCCGGCTGGCCCGAAATCAGCTGCGCCGAGACCAGATTCAGCGCCGGATGCAGCCGTCCGTCCACCGATACATACAGCGCGCCGGTCTTGCGGTCGGCGACGATCTTGGACTGCCCCACCACCCCGGCCGGGCGCATCCAGCCGATCACAAACGCCAGGATCAGCAGCACCGCCCCGACCACGCCCGACAGCATCAGCATCACCCGCTGCCAGCGCACCGGATCGACCTGCATGCGCACCGAGCGCCGCAAAAGCGCAAACTGCAGCCGGCGGCGCAAAAAGTAATGCCCAGACACTTGCGTGCGCGACGCCAAATTCAACGGCACAGCCGCACCGTACTGGCATACACAACACAGCCGCCACCGGCCCCTCCAAAATGACCCGCCACGTGGTCCTCACCAGCGGCAAACGACGCAATACCAGGGCCGTGCTGTTCACGGTTATATCCGGGCTGTTTGCGTCGGCGGGCGACTAACTGCGCACCTCCGCGACCACATCGACGGGTGGGTTGATAGCGGCCAGAGCTCGATCCGGCGGTGTAACCCTCCGGCGTATCTAAAGACGCAGCATCTGAGCCGATGTGAACCTTACTGCGGCGGCGCTCGTTACCCAGGTTGTGGGTGCTGTGAAAGGGCTTACAGCGATGTGGAATAAGCGCAACGTGATTCTGCGCGGGAGGCTATTCCTTAACGCACAGCCGTCGGCGTCGGTATTGGTCGGCGGTGA
Organism: Mycobacterium sp.; assembly: GCF_035314905.1. Lineage (GTDB taxonomy): Bacteria > Actinomycetota > Actinomycetes > Mycobacteriales > Mycobacteriaceae > Mycobacterium. The sequence continues at coordinate 101 of NZ_DATFYW010000099.1, read as the reverse complement.
GACCGGCCGCAGCCGTTCTGCGCGACGAGCACTTTCTGCTGCTGGTGAGCTGGCATCCCAGACACCGCACCAGCCTGTCGCTGCGATGCGTGATCGACGCA
>NZ_DATFYW010000098.1:0-19107 GCF_035314905.1 Mycobacterium sp. | reverse complement strand
ACACGGTGTCGTCGGCCTCATGCGCACCTTCGCCGTGGAACTGGGCCAGCACATGATCCGGGTCAACTCGGTTCATCCCACCAACGTGAACACCCCGCTGTTCATGAACGATGGCACGATGCGCCTGTTCCGCCCCGACCTGAAGAACCCGGGCCCCGACGACCTGGCCCCGATCGCGCAGATGATGCACGTGCTGCCGATCGGCTGGGTGGAACCGGAGGACATCAGCAACGCGGTGCTGTTCCTGGCGTCCGACGAGTCCCGTTACGTCACCGGCGTCACGCTGCCGATCGACGCGGGCAGCTGTTTGAAGTAGCCCCAACGCGCGACGGTTACAGCCGTGCGGGAACTTGGCGTCCGAGAAATGCGGCGAGCTGTTCGATCGGTGGGACCGTGTGGTGGATGGGCTGCGGTTGCGCGAATCGTCCCGTGCGGGGCTGGGTGGACAGTTGGTCCCGAACGAGGGCCAGGGCGTGTTCGGCGAGATCGTCCGGCAGGTCGGCCGGGATGCCGGTCACCTGGGCGAGGTCCCAGCCGTGAGTGGGCAGATCGTAGAGGCGGATCTGCAGTCGGTCTGCGCCGGTGGCGTCACCCAGGGGACCCCGATAACTCCGCTCGAGCACCTCGGGACGGCGGAAGGCGCGTTGCAATGCCGCCGCGGACTCCCGGTAGGCCCCCACCGGGTCGTCACCGAGGTGATCTGAACCGCGCTCGGGCAACCGGGCTCAACGAGGTTGGACTCATGTCCAAGATCGACCGGTTTTCCAGCGTGTCGGGCGGGTCGATCACCGCCGCCGTGCTGGCCGCCAACTGGTCGAAACTGGAATTCGATCCCGGCGGCGTCGCGTCGAATTTCGTCGATGCGGTCGTCGCACCGCTGCGCGCCATGGCCGGCACCGATGTCGACATGGCGGCCATCATCTCCGGGATGCTGCTGCCCGCAAAGTCGACATCCGACCGCGTCGCAGCGGCATACCGCAAGCACCTGTTCGGCGACACGACCCTGCAAGACCTGCCGGACCAACCTCGGTTCGTGTTCAACGCCACCAACCTGGAATCCGGTGTGCTGTTCCGGTTCAGCAAGCCCTACCTGGCCGACTACCGGGTCGGGCAAGTCCTCAAACCCCGGCTGGCCCTTGCGTCGGCCGTTGCGGCGTCGTCGGCTTTCCCCCCGGTGCTTTCGCCGTGCACACTCGACCTGGCCGGTCAAACCTGGACCACGAACAAAGGCAACGATCTCACCTCGGCCGGCTACCGCAGCAAGATCAAGCTCAGCGACGGCGGGGTCTACGACAACCTCGGGGTGGAAACGGCGTGGAAGCTCTACAAGACGATCCTGGTGAGCGATGCCGGCGGACATGTCGCCGACGAGCCCGACCCCGCATCGGACTGGGTGCGGCAGACCACACGGGTGCTTTCGCTCATCGACAACCAGGTCCGGTCGCTGCGCAAGCGGCAGGTGATCGGCTCGTTGACGGCGAGGAGAAGAACCGGCATGTACGTCGGAATCCGCAGCTCCGTCGCCGACTTCCCGGTGTGGGTGCGCAAAGCAAAACCCGGGGTGACGCAGCGTCTCGCCGGATTGCCGACACGGCTTGCCGCAATCGAGGAGACAGCGCAGGAACGGCTCATCAACTGGGGCTATGTCATCTGCGACGCGGGGCTGCGGTCGCACGTCCTGGCCGACAACCTGCACGATGCCCCGGGCAGTGCGCTGCCCTACCCGCAAAACCCATTGGAGTGACCGAAACGGGCCCGCCCATATCCGGTCCGCCGCAGTTATGCGCAGAGTCTTTGCAGCGTTTGGCACTTGCGATTCAGGCGTGACCTTTCGGGGACCCGGCATTGCGAAAAATCGACTCGTAAATGGCCTGTGCTGTCACTGATTAACGGCGCGCCTGTCAATAATGTTGTCTAACATCTTTGCGCATGGTGGGTCCGCCGGCGCTGACGGGCCGGGCTGAAGAACTGAACATCATCGCCGACGTGCTCTGCGGATACGACGGGCACGCCGGTATGGCGATCGCCGGTCGGGCCGGTGTGGGTAAGACGCGATTGGCTCGTGAAGCGCTGGCCGCCGCCGCGGAGCTCGGCTGGGTGGTGCGATCGGTGGTGGGAACAGTAGCGGCCCGGTCGATCCCCCTGGGTGCGTTCGCGCAATGGACCGATCGCCTCGACGGTGATCCGCTGCAGCTGGTCGGCGGCGTCATCGCGACGGTCACGACCTCACGGGGCGGCGCGCCGGTGCTGGTCGCCGTGGACGACGCCCATCTGCTGGACAGCATGTCCGCATTCGTGGTGCACCAACTCGCACTGCGGGGTGCGGCGGCGGTGATCGCCACCATCCGCACCGGCGAACCGGCACCCGACGCGGTGACCGCGTTGTGGAAAGACGGTCACCTGGGCCGGCTGGACCTGCAGCCGCTGTCGCGCCCACAATCGGACGCTGTTCTCGCATCAGCCCTGGGCGGGCCGGCCAGCCCCGAATGCGCCGAGCGCATGTGGCGGCTGACGCGCGGCAACGTGCTGTTCCTGGGGCAGCTCGTCAATCAGGAACGCGAAGCCGGACGGCTGATCGCCAGCGGCGGCCAGTGGCAATGGTCGGGCCCGATGGCGTTGTCGCCCTCGCTCGTCGACGTGGTGGAGCACCACATCGGTGCGGCGAGGGCGGCAGTGCGTGAGGTCATGGACCTGGTGGCCGTCGCCGAACCCCTCGAACTGGCCTACCTCACCTCGCTGGCCGAGCCGGAGGCGATCGAAGAATCCGAACGCCGCGGGCTTATCGCGGTGTCGGGGACGTCGCCAAACGACGTCGTGAGCATCGGCCATCCGCTCTACGGGGAAGGCCGGGTGGCGCAGGCAGGACGGGTGCGGTTGGCCCGATTGCGGGGGCGCGTCGCCCGGGTGATGGCGTCACCGGATTCCCGGCTCGGGCCGCCCGACCCTGTCAGGCTGGGCGTGCTGTGGCTTGACTCCGATCTGCCCCCGGACCCTGACGTCTTCAACCGCGCCGCACGTGCCGCGCTGCTGCGCCTCGATCTGGCGCTGGCCAACCGACTCGCCGAGGCGGCCGCCGCCGCCGGCGCCGGTGTCGAGGCCGAACTCCTGCACGCGCACACGCTGTCGCTGTCGGGCAGGGCCGAGGAAGCCGAACGGCTGCTGGCCGCCCTGACCGGCGGCCACCTGCCCGATCCCATCTGGACCATCGCCGTCCATCTGCGCGCGGCCAACATGCTCTGGTCGCTGGCCCAGCCGGAGCAGTCCTGGAATCTCATCGACGACGCGCTGGCCGCCCCGGCCGGCGACACCGCCCAGCTGATCGCCTTTCGGGCGGTGCAATTGGCCGCCGGGGCGCGACCGGCGGAAGTCTTGAGGACCTGTGAATGCATCGACCGCCTCGGGCTCCGTCCGCTGCCGGCACTGAAATCGGCGTGGGCATTGACCATCGCCCTGGGTGACCTCGGCCGGCCCCGGGAGGCCGCGGCAGTTGCCGACGAGGGCGCCGCGGTAGCGGCCACCTCACCCGATGCGGCCTATCAGGCAGTCCCGCTAGCCGTGTTCCAGGTGCGGGCACTTGTTCTCGGCGGGCACATCACCCAAGCCCTTGACCTCGCTGAGCGCACCGACCAACGGTGCACCGATATGCCGGGCATCACCCAAACGGTAGCCGCCGCCATCACCGGCATGGCGGCACTGGCCAACGGCGACCTGCACACCGCGGTGGAACGCCTGCGCTCCGCGGTCACCGCGTGCGAGCCCGGCACGTCGACGGCGGGCCTCACCTACTATTTCCTCATCCTGTGGACCGAGGCGCTGGCGCGCGCCGGCGCCATCGCGACGGCCCTGCAGGCGCTGACCCGCATGCGGCGCAGCCGGCACCCTTCCGTTGCCTTCGTTGAATCCGACAGCCTGCTCAGCACGGCGTGGGTGGCGGCCGCGAGCGGCCGCACCTCCGAGGCGCGGACGCTGGCCGCCCGGGCGGCGGAGTTCGCCCGCACCCACGGGCAGCACGCCCCGGAGTTGAGCTGCCTGCAAACTGCGCTCCAATTCGGCGACAAGCACCATGCACGCCGACTGACCGAGCTGGCGAGCCTGGTGAAGGAGCCTCGCGCAGACCTCGCGGCACGCTGGGCGGTCGCGGTGGCCGACGAGAACGGCGATGCCTTACTCGGCGTTTCCGGCGATCTCGAGGCCATGGGCGACCGGGTAGCGGCGGCGGACGCCGCCGCACACGCGTCGTTGGCCTTCCACCGAAGCAGCCGGCGTGGACCGGCCCTGACGGCCGGCGGACGGGCCAGTCGACTCATCAGCGAGTGCGGCGCAAGCACTCCCGCCACCCGGGCCGCTGCCGCGCCACTGCCATTGACCAGCCGCGAACGGGAGATCGCCACCCTCGTCGCCGGCGGCTTGTCCAACAAGGAGATCGCGGAATCCCTGATGGTGTCGGTGCGCACCGTGGAGGGACACATCTACCGGGCGTGCTCCACGCTGGGCATTGCCAGCCGAACCGAACTCGCCGGCCTGATATCCCAGTCCGGTGCCACCAACGGACACCGGGTGGGAACCGCCGGTAACGGTCACCAGCCACACCGCGGAGCCTTCTCGCATCCATCAGAGCCCACGTCTCGCGCGCTGTAAGCCACGAAAGCCGAGCCGGTCCGGGCTCGCGTACGTCCGCGTATCCGCGCCCGGACCGGCGCATCGGCGACGGTCGTCAACGGGGTGGCGGTCAGGAATTCGTCGTCGACGGCAGTGACCTCGACGTGCCGGAGGATCGTCGCCAGGGCGAGGGTGGCCTCCAGCATCGCGAAGTGGTCGCCGATGCAGGCGCGCGGGCCGCCGCCGAAGGGCAGATACTGCCATCGGTCGCGGCCCTTGCACCGCTGCGGACTGAACCGGTCGGGGTCGAAGGTGTCCGGCTCGTCCCACAGGATGGGGTCGTGATGCAGCGCGTAAATGCCGACGATGACAAAGCTGCCGGCTTCGATGCGCGAGTCCTCGACCACGATGTCGCGCAGTACCAATCGGCCGACGGCAGGGGCGGGCGGGCACATCCGCAGCGCCTCGTGGAGCACCTGCACCGTGAAACCCAACCCCGCCACATCCTCGGGCACCAGGCGTCGCTCCCCCAGCCTGTCGACCTCGGCGACGACCCGCTCCTGCAGCCCCGGGTGGCGGCCCAACGCCCACAACGCGTACGCGAGGGCGGTTGAGGTGGTGTCGTGACCCGCCATCAGGAACAGCATCAACTCATCGCATATCGCGTGATCCGACAGCGGCTCACCGGTCCGCGGATCGCCCGCCTCCATCAGCGCCCGCAGCAGCGGTGCATCCCGGCCCTGGTCGGCCCGGCACCCCTGCAGGATCTCGGCGGCGAGGGTGCGCAGCGCCACACTTGCCGCGCGAGCCCGGCGCTGGCCGCGGGTCGGCAGCCACCAGGGCGCGTTGACCGGCCGCAGGGCGCGGCCGGCCGCCCACCTCACCGCAGTACGAAGCGCATCTGCGACCACATCGGCCCGACCCCCGAGGTCGACCCCCAGCACTGAGCGGCCAAGAGCCTGCAAAGTCAACGCGCGGCACGCGCTGTCAAGGTCGATCTCGGCTGCGCTACACCAGCACTGAGCGAACTCCTGGGCGGCGTCGGCCATGTGACCCGCGAAGCGGGGCACGTGCTGTTTGGTGAAGACGGGCTGCAGCGCACGCCGACGTGGCAGCCAATCCTCTTGCGGCACAACGAGAAGGTTGTCGCCCATCAGCCGGCGCAGCTCCCACGACATCGGTGTCGCCGCGCGTTCTGCGGCACCGTCGGTGCGCCCGAGAACCTGGCGGGCGCCCCGGGGTGAGGTGACGAACACCAGCGGCGGCATCAGCCATTTCGGCCCGAGAACGTTCCTTGTCACCGGACCGCCGAAGTCCCGGAGAATCTCGGGCCCGGTGTCGAATCTCCTTGCCGCTCTCATCCGCTGCCAATAGGGCAGCGGATTGCACGGTGCCAGCGGCACCGACTCGACCTCCGCGGCGACGGCGACGGTCACAAATTGTCCATTTCGCGCGCCATGCGGGCATGTTCGAAGTAGTAGGGCTCCCGATGCAGGCAACCGGGTCGCGGAGGTGACCCGTCGGCTGATGTCCCGGCCACCCGCCTGAGGAACGCCACCAGCCTGTCGCGGGTCGTTTCCCGGTGCGACGGAACAGCGGCCGCGGTGGCAAGACGCACCTCCTGTTCGGTGATCAAGACCTCGGCGGAGGGCGTGTCAACCGGCGCAGCGGCGCGCTCAGCCTGGGCTGACGGGTCTTTGCGGACATCCGGCGTCCCAGCGGATACCTTTGGTAACTGCGGCATTTCGCGTCTCCTCGCCGTTCTTCTCAGCCTTCGGCCGGGTGGACCGGCCGCTGATGGAGGTACGGTACGGCGGGTTGCCGCTGGCGGGCACGCGTAGAGCGCTACGCATTTCTGCAGGTCAGCCCGCCGATACGGCAGCCCGTCCGAGCCGCGGCAGGCGGGTAGTGACCGTCTCACGGCGGCCGGGCCGGAAAAACAGGTAGTGCGCTACTCGTGCCCCTTGTCCCGGGTGCTGAAAGGATCTGCAAGCACGAACAACAGGCCAACGCACCCAGAAAGGCGGTGCCATGAGTGGCTTACGCTACGAACGCGAATACGCGCGAGAGATGCTGTTCGCGGCGATACGATGCCAATCTGACACGAACCAACCACCCGGCACGGGGAGGGATTGCGTTGAGGACATCACCGCGCTGACACAGCAGGCACTGGATGCCGGCTGTTGCAGAACCAGGCTCATCGTCGAACTGGCCAACCTCGGGGCACGGCTGTTCGCGCTGTCGTCGTCAACCAGTCCACTCACGCTCGCCCGCGCGATCGCGGACGAGGAGCGGGAACCCTCGCGATAAATCGTCACGTGACAGGCACACCACGATCGGGAAGGACCAATCCGGAGATGACCGACTCCGTCGCATCCGCCGCCACGACGGGTCCCTACGTCGCCTACCGCGCCGACCTGGAGCAGCCCAGGCCCGACGAGGGCGAGTTCATCACCAAGATCGTCAAGGCGCTGCACCGCAACAACGAATGGGCCTTCAACAGATACAAGCACGCGATCCGCGACGCACACGCCAAGAGCCACGGCATTCTGCGCGGGGAGCTGGAGGTGTATCCCGACCTGCCCGACCACCTGCGTCAGGGCCTGTTCGCGACACCGAAGACCTACCCGGTCATCGCGCGGCTCTCCAGCACACACCCCGCGATCCGCAGCGACCAGATCCGCGGGGTCCGCGCGATCGCGATCAAGGTCCTTGGCGTCCAAGGGGAGCGCCTTCTGCCCGACGACCACGCGAGCACGCAGGACTTCGTCCTGGTAAACCACTCGGAGTTTCCCTACGCCGACGCCCGCGCCTACTACCGGCAGGGAATGCCGGCGGCGTGGTTGCTCGCGCGGCTGCCGGAAACCATGCTGAAGGTCGTCATCGAACTTTTCACCGTAGCCGGGCGGGTTCTTGCGCTGTGCGGACGCGGACTGCCCCCGGCTCTCGTGTTGTTCACGGCGCCCAACACCCACATTCTCGGCCAGACATTTCATTCCGCCGCGCCCTTGCGTTACGGCGAGTACGTGGCCAAGGTCAACCTCACGCCGTTGTCGAAATCGGTGCGGCAACTACGCGGCCGGCCCGTCCCCCGCAGCGCCGGGCCCGACGCACATCGCAACATGGTGATCGAGTTCTTCGCGCACAACACCGCAGAGTACGAAGTGCAGGCACAGCTGTGCACCGATCCGGTCGCGATGCCGATCGAGGACGCGACGGTCCCGTGGCCGGAATCCGTCTCTCCCTTCCAGGGAGTCGCCAAGATCACCTTCCCGGTGCAGGACGCTGACGGCCTGTTCCGGCGCGCATTCGGTGACGACGTGCTGTCGTTCAACTCGTGGCGCGCGCTGGCCGCACACCGGCCGCTCGGATCCATCAATCGCCTCAAGAAGGAGGTATATGACGCATCGAGCTGGTTCCGGCACACGATGAACAACGCGCCGCGAATCGAACCGACCGATATCGCCGAGCTGCCTGCCGGATAACCCACCGCCCGATCCACCTGGGAGGCGAATCGTGACACCACACGAAGTCAAACCGGCTTTCCGAAGCAGCGGTGCGCGTGGCGATTTAAGCTTTGAATCCATGAGCCACTGGCAGTTCATCGATCGCCCGGCGGAATACGGGGTAATTCGGCCGGCATTGATCGGCAATGACGGCTGCGGGGTCTTTCTGGTCGGTCCGGCCGGTGTCGGCAAGACAACGCTGGCCCGTACGGTCACAAAGTCGTTGCCTTCCAAGGTGCATTGGGTGGCGTGCACGGAGTCCTCGCGCAGCATCCCGTTGGGCGTCTTCGCTCACCTGGTGAGCCCGTCCACGTCGCGCGACCCGCTGGCGCTGATGGCTTCGGTGCGGGAATCCCTTATCGCGCAGGAGAACACCGTCATCGCCGTCGACGACGCCTATCTGCTGGACCAACTGTCGGCGACGATGCTGCACCAGATCGCGGTCGAACGTGCGGGTCACATTCTGGCCACGGTGCGCAGCGGCGAACCGATCCCCGACGCCGTCACCGCATTGTGGAAGGACGGCCACCTGCTGCGCTTCGAGCTCGACCCGTTGACCAAACAGCAAAGCATTGCCCTCGTGGAATCGGTCATCGGAGGGACGCTCGAGGGGCTCAGCGCCGACGTGATGTGGGAATCGTCGGGCGGGAATCCACTCTTCTTGCGGCATCTCGTCGAGGGGGCGATCGATGCAGGGACGTTGACCAAGGTGAACGACGTGTGGCAACTGCGCGGCGCCATGGTCGTGCCGTCCGGATTGGCTGCGCTGCTGGAGAGCCGTCTCGAGCATGCCGGCAGCGATGTCATCAACGCACTGAAGCCGTTGGCGCTGTGCGAACCGCTGGACATCGACGCACTCAGCGAACTGGTCGGCGAGGAAGCCGTCGATGCCGCGGAGATGCGCGGTTTGATCCGGATCGCCCGCGACGGCCCCCAGCTCAACGCCCGATTCAGCCACCCCCTCTTCGGCGAGGTCGTCCGGCACCGGATCGGCACCGCTTCGGCCCGCAAGCTGCGGGGCCGCATCGCCGAGGTTCTGGCGGACCGTCACCTCGACTCGTCGGCCGGGCGCATCCGGATGGCGCAGCTCTATGTCGACAGCGATCTGGCCGTCGACACGGAACTTCTCGTCGCCGCGGCCAAGGACGCGATGTTCTTGTCGAACGTGCCGCTCGGTGAACGGATAGCGCGGGCGGCATTCGAGCGGGGCGGCGGTTTGCGGGCCGGCGAGCTGCTGTCGCGCGCGTTGCTGTGGCAGGGCCATCCGGTGCAGGCCGACGAGATCCTCGCCCGCTTCGAACCCGACAACCTCGACGAGTTGCAGCTCGTGCAGTGGGGCATTCCCCGCCTGTCGATCCTGTTCTGGTCGATGGGCGATGTCGGGCGGGCGCACGAGGTGCTGGCGTTGTTGCGTGAGCGGGTCACGCACCCCAGCCTGAAGCTCGTTGTGGAAGCAACCGGCTCCGCGATGGCGGTGCACGAGAACAACATCGCCGAGGGACTGGCCACGGCCGAGCGGGTGTTGTCGGACCCGCACGCCCCCAAGCAGGCGGTGGAATTCGCCGCCTTCGCTGCGGGACTGGCGATGCCGGCCGCCGGCCGCGGCCATGACTTCGAACCCATCGCCGCGCGGTGCCGTGCCGAGCAGAAGGCCACCGACGGCATGATCCGCATCATGATCCGGTACGGCGACGTGCTGGCACTGACCTACACCGGCCAGCTCGACCTGGCCGATAAGCGCGCAGCCGACTACGCCGACTTCTCCTCGGCCGGGCAGTTTCTCGCGTGGGCGATCGCCAAGATCATGGCCGGCCTGGTGGCGGTCCACCGCGGCAAGTTCCGCGACGCGGTCTCCTCGGTCGAGCAGGCCCTTGCCGCGCTCGCCGCGGAGGCCGCAATGCCCTGGCTGCTGCCCGCGAGGCTGCTGTTGGCGCGGGCGTACGCGGCGCTGGGCCGCACCGACGAAGCCGAACGCGTGCTCGCCGACGCGAAGGAACACAGCGGGCGTTTCGTGGCGCTGCACACCCCGCAGGTCATGATCGCCCAATCGTGGCTGGCCGCGACCAAGGGCTTGCAGCGTCGAGCGGTCGAATCGGCCCGCGCTGCCGCCGATGTCGCCCACCAGGCGGGTCAACTCGCCGTTGAGGCGGAGGCATTGCACCATGCCGCGAGATTCGGCGACCGCACCGTCGCCGAGCGGCTGGCGGCACTGGTGGATCTCGTCGACGGCGACGTGGTCGCACTGCAAGCGCGCCACGCCGCAGCGGTGGCAACCTCGGACGGCGCTGCGCTGGACGCGGTGGGCGCACACTTCGAGGATGCCGGCCTGCTGCTATCCGCCGCGGACTCCGCCGCGCAGGCGGCCCCCCTGCACGACCATGCGGGCCGGCGAAGCAACAGCCTCGAGTCGGCGGCACGTGCGCTGCGACTCGCCGCTCTGTGCGGCGGCGCGGTGACACCGGCGATCCGAACGGCGGCACAACCGCTACCTTTGACCTCGCGCGAGCGGGAGATCGCCATGCTGGTCGCCGCCGGGCTGTCCAACCGCGAGATCGCGGAAAAGCTCACGTTGTCGGTTCGCACCGTCGAAGGCCACGTGTACCACGCCTGCTTCAAGCTCGATGCCGCTGATCGCGACGAATTGGCCAAACTCATGCGGCGCGAGATATCCAAATAAGGCACGGAAAGGGACCGCTATGAGCGGGACATTGCCGAGGCTGCTCTCCCGGTTGGCGGAGAGTGTGGACCGGTCGATCGGATGGTCGCGGCTGCCCATGCCACTGGCCCTCCTCGTTCTGATCGGGCTGCGCACCCGGCTTCGAGAACTCAACCTCTACAGCACGGGCCGCGGCCCCCTCGATACGCCGACCTACCAGGACCCGAACGTGGCCAACCGCTGTGACGCCCGCATGATGAACGGCACATACAACGACCTCGATGACCCGCTCATGGGCTCGATGGACAGCCGGTTCGGGCGAAACGTCCCGCCGGAGCACACCTATCCGGAGAAGCCGGCTCAGCTGCTGGATCCCAACCCGCGGCTGGTCAGCCGACGGCTGCTCACGCGCGATTCGTTCCAGCCCGCGACCACCCTCAATCTTCTGGCCGCGGCCTGGATACAGTTCGAAGTGCATGACTGGCTGAGCCACCCGACCCAGACCTCCGACCCCTGGTGCATTCCGTTGGAGCCGACGGATGATTGGCCCCAACATCCGATGACGGTGCTGCGGACCGGGCCGGACCCCAGCCCCGACCCCGACGGTCCGCCGACGTTCGTGAACCAGGACACCCACTGGTGGGACGCCTCCCAACTCTATGGCGACGATCCGGGATTCGCCGACGCGCTGCGTTCCCACCAGGTGGGCAAGCTTCGCATCGACGAGCTCGGCCTGCCCCCGGTGGACGTCGAACAGCACCTCGACCCGACCGGGGTGGCCGGGAACTTCTGGGTCGGCCTCGCGCTGCTGCACTCGCTGTTCATGCGCGAACACAACGCGATCTGTGACGAGCTCGCCGCGAACTGCCCCGGCATGTCGGATCAGGAACTCTATGACACGGCGCGGCTGGTCAACACCGCACTCATAGCGAAGATCCACACCGTCGACTGGACACCGGCCATCATCGCGAACCCCACAACCGTGTTCGGGATGCGCACGAACTGGTACGGGGTTTTCGGGCAGCGGTTCGCCGAGCGGGTCGGCCGCATCTCCGACAATGAGGTGATCAGCGGCATTCCGGGCTCCCCGACCAACCACCACGGCGTCCCGTACTCGCTCACCGAGGAATTCGTGGCGGTCTACCGGATGCATCCGCTGATACCCGACGAGTTCGTCTTCCGCTCCGCGGGCGACGACCATGTGATCGCCGAGCACGAGTTTCCGGATCTGACCGTGTTGCATGTCCGCGAGCGGCTGGCCGAGGTGTCGATGACCGACCTGTTCTACTCGTTCGGGCGGTCCCACCCGGGCGCGATCACGCTGCACAACTACCCGAAGTCCCTGCAGCACTTCAACAAGGCAGACGGGTCGGTCGTCGACCTGGCCACCATGGACGTACTACGCGTGCGCGAACGAGGAGTGCCCCGCTACAACGAGTTTCGGCGACTCTTCCGCTTGAAACCGGCATCGACGTTCGAGGAGCTGACCGACAACCCGGTCTGGGCCGAGGAGTTGCGGCAGATGTACGGCGACGTCGAGCGGGTCGACCTCATGATCGGGTTGTACGCGGAGGCCAAGCCAAAGGGGTTCGGCTTCAGCGACACCGCGTTCCGGGTATTCATCCTGATGGCCTCCCGGCGGCTGGAGAGCGATCGGTTCTTCACCGACTATTTCCGCCCCGACGTCTACACGCCGGAGGGCTTCGAGTGGGTCCAACGGAACACGATGCGCACGGTGCTGCTGCGACACTTCCCCGAGCTCGCGCCCGCCCTGGAAAACGTGGCGAACCCGTTCGCTCCCTGGGCGGCGACCTCTTCCGTCATGTCGCCCGCCGTGCCGAGATGAAAAGGGTCGGTGGCGTTGTGTCCTCCTGCTCGCGGCCGGCGCCGCGGCCATAGCGAGCCAGCACCTCCGCCGCCGTCGCCACCGACACGTCCCAGCCGTGTTCGCCCAGCCACCGCGCCACGTCGGCGCGCTGCTCGGCGTACCACAGGTCGTGCACATCGGGTGCCTGAGCCTTGCCCAGCCTGTCCGCCACCGCCCGGAAGCGCTGCGCCAGTTCACGCTCGCGGGCCAACCACTCAGGGTCGAGAGCCGCACTGCCGGGCACGTTGACGACAACCCGGCTGCCCGCGCAGCTGAGCGCCTGAATGCGCTCGAAAAGCAGATCCTGCGCTCGCGACGGCAGATACCTCAACAGACCCTCGGCCGACCAGGCGGTCGGTGTCCGCGGGTCGAATCCGGCCCGCCGCAGCGCCGCGGGCCAGTCCTGGCGCAGGTCGACGGGCACGTCGATCCGGTGCGACGCCGGCGTGGCGCCGTGCTGACCCAACGTGGCGGATTTGAACTCGAGCACCTTGGGCTGGTCGAGTTCATAGACGGTGGTGCCATCCGGCCAGGGCAGCCGCCACGCCCGGGTGTCAAGGCCCGCGGCCAGGATCACCACCTGCCGCACCCCGGCATCGGCCGCGGCGCGAAAGAAGTCATCGATAAACGCTGTGCGAGTGGCAAAGAAGTCGACCAGCGCCGTCATCCGCGCCGGCAGGTCCGGGTCGACGTCCGCCACCTCCGCCGGCAGTGCCGAGCTGTCGAACATGCTCCACATGCCCTCCCCCACAGCGTCGAGAAAAATCCGCGCGAACGGGTCGCGAATGAGGGGGTGCGCACTGTCGGTCTCCGCGGCGCGGGCGGCCGCCACGCCGAGTGCCGTGGCGCCCACACTCTCGGTGATGTCCCAGGAGTCATCGTCTGTTCGCGGCATCGTGATCCCTCCCGCCGGTTGCGTCGCGTCTGCCGCCGGACAGTACCCGCTCCGGCTGTGACCGGAATCCGTGAGCGAGGCCACGAAGTGAGGCCTTCAGCCGGGTGCAACGGGTCCAAAGACCCTGTCGCCGGCCAACAACGTCCCGGAAACCTGAGGGTCACGGTTGGCAGGCCGGCTGGATGTGACACGGCTTCGGAGGACTGAGATGAAAGTCGGCACCTTCATCAACGCGCACAAGGCGCTTGTCATACCACTGGTGCTGGCGATGATGTGGGCCTACCACAACTGGTCGGTGTATGCCTTCATCTACCTGAGCCTGCACGGAACGTACTCATTGCTCTGGCTCACCAAGCAGCGTCTCTACCCCGACCGAAGATTCAATGAAAGACAACCCTTCTGGATCGGGTTGCTGTTCGTCTTCCTGCCGCTCGCCGGATACTACATCGCACCGTATCTGCTGATCAGCCGCCATGTGGTCGTGCCCCCGTACCTGGTCGCCCTGGTCCTGTTCCTGTACACGGTCGGGATCTTCCTGCACTACGTCAGCGACGCGCAGAAGTACTACACCCTGCGGTACCGCAAGGGCCTGATCGAAGACGGGCTGTTCAGCAGGACCAGGAACCCGAACTATCTGGGCGAGATACTCATCTACACGTCCTACGCCATCATGTCCCTGCACTGGCTGCCGTTCCTGGTGCTGGCGGGCTGGGTGTTCGGCTTCTTCGTGAGGAACATGCTGCAGAAAGACAAATCGCTCTCCAGGCACCCAGGTTTCGAGCAATACAAGAAGAGGTCCGGCCTGCTCCTTCCGAAAATCCTTCCGATTCGACGGGCGCCCAGGCGTGCCACCGGCACCCAGCAGCCACGAGCGTGAAGATCGACCTGACACGCACCGACGTCGGTGGTTTCAATTTCGAGTTCCCGCGGCTGATCAGCAGCCAATCTGTTGGTGCGGCTGAGATCGGCGAATGCCTCGCCACGATCGGGCGCATCGAGGACGACAACTACCCGGCAGGCATGCCCCGTCCCGAGATGATCAGCCAGACGGTCCGCTACCTGCGCGCCGTGCGCGGAGGCGCCGAGTTGACGTATTTCCCGAGGGACACCGGTGCGTCCGGTCACTGCCAAATGGGCGGACTTGCCTACGCACACGCAGCGATCTTCGAGTGGCTGAACCGCACCGTCACCACCGAGCCGCCTTCGTATCCACCCGCACGCTCCCTTGCGGTGCCCGACGCCCTCATCGCCGCGCTCCGCCGCTACCATCCGCGCGTCAGTGTTGAGCAGGAGACGGGGTGAAAGGCTCGAGGCGATTGCTGCATCTGGCGTACCGGACAGGCGCCGTGGTGGACGCGGCCATGGTGGTGCCGCTGCTGGCGCCCGGCGTCGCGGCAGCGATGCTGGGCATCAACGGCTTTGCACCCGGGGCCGATTACCGCTACGTCGCCGGGTTGTGCGCGGCCCTGATGGCGGGGTGGACCGTGCTGCTGGTATGGGCCGACCGCGACCCGGTGGCCCGGCGTGGGGTGCTGCTGATCACGGTGTGCCCCGTGGTGCTGGGCCTCGCCGCAGCCGGCGGCTACGCCCTGCGCAGCGGCCTGGTGCGCCCGCTGCACCTCGCGCCGACCCTGGCCGTCCAGGTCGCCGTCATCGTGTTGTTCCTGGCCGCCTACCGTCGCGCCGGCGCGCTGGCCCCCCAGACCGGTCAGCGGCGCACACCCGTAGGTCCGGGTTAACCAGAACCGTTGCCGGCGTATGCCCAGGCGCCGGCGGGGCTGGCGCTGAGCGCCTCGGCGTGCACGCCGCCGCGGCCGAGCACGGTCAGAGTCTCGCGGGCGGTCAGGCCCGAGGCCTCAGACAACAGCACCCGCATCGCCAACCTCGCCCCGCAGCGTAGAACGCCCCGCGCCCTCAGCATGAGGCTGTTCGGGACCGCGGGCAACGGCCCGGGCCGGATCCGAACTCCACTCAGACCACGAGCCCGGATACAGCGCTGCCTCGCGACCCGCCGCAGCGAGCGCGGCCAGCGTCACGGTCGCCGTGACACCCGAGCCGCAGTAGACGCCCAAGCGGCCCTCGCGGTCGATGCCGTGGTCGGACAACAGCCGGGTGAGCGCACCGGCTGCGAGAAACGTGCCGTCGCCGGCCAGGACGGCGCTGCCCGGAACGTTCCTGGCGCCGGGGATGTGACCGGCAACCGGATCGACAGGCTCGACGTCGCCGCGAAAGCGTTCGGGTGCCCGCGCGTCGAGCAGCGTCACGCCCGCTGCGCAGACTTGGCGCGCCGTCAGCGTAGCGCGCCCGCCGGCATACAGATCACTGTGCAGCACAGTCACATTCCCGGGCTGCGGGGCGACTGAGCCGGTCTCGAGCGGGCCGCCGGCCGACCGCCACGCGGACAGGCCGCCGTCCAGGATGCGCACGTTCGCGAGCCCGGCCGCGGTCAGGACCCACCACGCCCGCGCGGAACCGGCTCGATTCCAGTCGTCGTACACCACGACCGGCACGCCCTTCCGGATGCCCCAGCGGCGTGCGGCGGCCTCGACGCCGCGCCCCGACGGCAACGGGTGACGTCCCCGCCCGGTGACCGTGTGGTCGCTGAGTTCCTCCTCCAGGGACACATAGACCGCGCCCGGGAGGTGGCCCCGCAGGTACGCCGCACGCCCATCGGGCTCGTCCAGCCGCCAGCGCACGTCGAGGATCGTCACCGGATCGCCAGCTCGGACAAGGGCGGCCAGCTCCGCGGCGGTGATCAGCACCCGGGCGCGCGATTGCACCCAATGATGGTATCCGCGGTTCCGGTGTCCATCGGCGTCGCCGGCGATGACCATAGACCCTAGGACGCGTTGCTCGTATCCCCGAAGCTCCGAGCGAGGGCAAGGAGGTCAGTCGCGATGCGCCACCGCAATCCCAGTTACCCGACGTTCACGATTGCGATCGAGGAGCGCGCCGGTCGGACACATGCCAAGGTCGAGATGCACTGGGCCGGCTCCTATCTGGCGGGATCGGGAGTGGCGTACCGACACCCGGCCGACTATCTGGTTCGCGAGACGGGCCAGGAACTCGCGACCGCCCGGGCGCTGTCGGACCTCGCCGAAAAGCTGCTGGTCGGAAATTCGTGACGGGCGCTCACGAACGCCGGGGCGCCCGGCCGATGACGCCGTCGGCTTCCAGCTGATCGACTTCGGGATCCGTCAAACCCAACCCGGTCAGCAGTTCCCGGTTGTGCTCACCCAGGAGCGGGGCATGGCGCGTGTGGAATCGCTGTGGGCCTCTGGAGAACCTCATCGGCAGGGTGCTGTGCGGAGTCGCGGGATTCACCGGGTGGTCGACGTCCTCGAAGAACCGGCGGAAGGCCAGCTGCCCCAGCTCCGTTTGGCGATGCGGCTGCATCACCCTGCCCACCGGAACACCGGCAGCCCAGAGGCACTCGACGACGTCGTCGCCGCTGCGCGTGCGGCACCACGCGGCCAGGTGCTTGTCGATGAGGTCGTGACGCTCACGCCGTCCGGTAGCGGTGGACAGCCCGGGATCCATCGCCCAGTCGGGCCGCCCGATCGCGTTGCGCAGACCGGCCCACTGCTCATCGGTGGCCACCGCCACCGCCACCCAGCAGTCGGCCCGGCCGAATTCGTCGATCTCGCTGGTCTGGTAGAGGTTTTGGGGCGCGGCGGCCGGGCCCCGGTTCCCGGCGCGCTGCAGCAGAGCGCCGTAAGCCGAGTACTCGATCACCTGCTCGGCAGCGATGTTGAGCGCGGCGTCGACCATCGCCGCTTCCACCAGCACGCCCCGGCCGGTGCGTCTTTTGTGCTCCAACGCGAGCAACAGGGCGTTGAGCGCGTGGATGCCCGCGTTCGGGTCACCGACCGAGTATGGCTCGTAAGGGGTTTCGTCCGGATACCCGGTCAGCCAACTCAGGCCCGACGCGTCCTCGATCACGTAGGCGAAGGCGGGATTGTCGCGCCACGGCCCGTCCAAGCCGAAGCCGGGCATGCGCACCATGATCGCGTCGGGTCTCAATGTCAGAACGGTCGCGAAGTCCAGTCCGATCTGGTCCATCACCCGGGGCGTGTAGTTCTCGACGATCACATCGCACGTCCTGATGAGGCGGTCGAGTATTTCCCGTCCACGCCCGGTCTGAAAGTCCAGCGTCAGGCTTTTCTTGTTTCCGTTCAGCGCGGAGAAGATCGGCGACTTCTCCCACCACCGGTCCTCGGTGACCGGCACGCCGGCGATGAGCCGCGTCCCGTCCGGTCGTGACGTCGACTCCAGGTGGATCAGCTCGCCACCGAGCATGGCCAGGACATGCGTGCACGAGGGGCCTGCCCAGAACGTCGTCATGTCCAGTATCCGCAGCCCGCTGAACGGCAGCCGATCCGACGATCCGCCGGGGGCCGAGCGCGGCGCCGGTCGTGCCGCGCGGTAGCGGTCCGTGTGCTCACCGAGGCGTGGCGCCGGCTGCGGGGGGCGGAGCCGCGCCGGTGTCAGCCGGTAGGGATGATCGGGCTGGCGGAAACCGTCACGGGGATTGGTGACGAACGATCCGCGCGCCTGGAAGTGGTCCATCTCCACGACGTTCGCGCCGTTGCCGACCGGGGCGTTGGGTATCCGGAACGCCGATGCCAGCTCGCGGATTTCGTCGACGGTATGGTCCCTGATCCAGTCGTAGATCTCGGGGGCGCGCTCGTCGGCCTGCGCCGTGATCGACAGCGGAGAGGATTCGTCGATCCACTCCGGGCGGCCGACCATCGCGCACAGGTCGAACCACTGCTGAGCGGTGCCGCACCCCAGGGCGACCAGACCGTCTTGGGCCTCGGCGATCCCCGGCACGGTGCGCCTGCGCTCGGTGCGCCACGGCCGGCCCAGCATCTCGAAGTAGGTCACCGGGTAGTAGGTGAGCCCGACGATGTGGCTCTCGAGCATGGACAGGTCAACCAGTTCACCCACGCCGTCGTCGAGGCACCTGATCCGCGAAATCAGCGTGGCCGCAGCGGCATACGCCCCGGTAAGCCAGTCACCCACTTGTCCCCCGACGGACACCGGCGCCCGATCCTGCGAGCCCCGGCCGATCCCCATGATCCCGCCTGACCATGCCTGCAGGGTGAACTCGGTCGCCGGCCGGTCGCGCCACGGCCCGTCGAGACCGAACGGCGTGATCGACGTGACCGTCAGGTGCGGATGGTCGCGGTGGATCCGTGCGGGTGCGAAAGACCGATGTTGCGCGACCCCGGAGCCATGCGACCAAATCACCGCGTCGGCGCCGGCCAGCAGGCCGTTGACGAATTCGGCGTCGCCGGCGTCGTCGGGATCGGCGGTGACGCTGCGCTTGGACGAAGCCAGGAAGCTGAACAACGCCCCGTCACCGCCGGGTTCGATCGCGGCGCCGGAGGCGGACCAGCGCCGCAGCGGATCACCTTCCGGTGGTTCCACTTTGATCACCTCGGCCCCGCCGTCGGCAAGCAGCCTGGTGCAGTAGCCGCCCGCGATTCCCGTCGACAGATCCACGACCACGTAGTCGTGCAGCGGCGGCTCAGGGCTCACGGGGTGAGTCGTTCGTCTTGCGACTGGACTTACTCAGCCG
>NZ_DATFYW010000097.1:0-59157 GCF_035314905.1 Mycobacterium sp. | reverse complement strand
CGACAGCGACAGCACGCCGGCCTTGCTGACGTTGTAGGCGGCCATTCCGGGCGCGGCGGCGAAAGCGGCGGCCGACGCGACGTTGATGATGCCGCCGTAGCCGGCCTCGCGCAGGATCGGCGTGAACACGTGACAGCCGTGGATCACGCCCCACAGGTTGACGCCCAGCACCCAGGCCCAGTCGTCCAGGCTGCCGTCGCCAACCGGGGTGCCGCCCGCACCCACCCCGGCGTTGTTGATCACCAGCGTCGGCGGTCCGCCGAACCAGGACTGCGCGTCGGTGGCGAGGCGGTGCACATCGTCGGCCTGAGAAACGTCGCAGCGCAACGGAAGAGCACTGCCGCCATGGTCGATGATCACGTCGGTCGTTGCGCGGGCGGCGGTTTCGTCGATGTCGCTGCAGACCACCCGCCCGCCGCGGCGGGCCAGCTCTTTCGCAAAGGCCGCACCGATGCCGCTGCCCGCCCCGGTGATCACCGCGGCGGCACGGCGGCTGCGCTTGCCCGATGAACGCAGAACGCCCATGGCGCTCACCCCAATCCATGATTGTTGCCCAGGAGCACGGCCTGAGTACAACAGCAAATGATGGACAGTTGTCAATGGCACATTGGTTATTGTGATCGAACCCGTGCAGCCGGAATTCGCGCTTGACGGTGGGGAGGGGCGGGTGTTTACTCGCTGTATCGAACATATATTCGATAAGCGCGTTGGTTGTGCAGGAGGAGGTGCACCGATGACAGCGGCGATAGCGGTGGATGACCGGCGTCTTGACCGCACTGACCAGCTTAAACAACTGCGTCGCCAGATGGCGGCGGTGGCGGGCAAGATGAGCCGGGGGCATTCGGCCCCGCACCGCGCCGACGCGCTGCTGCCCGAGGCTAAATCTTTGCTGCCGATCCCGGAATCGCTGGCCGAACTCCTCCCGGCGGGGTTGCCACGGGGGGCGGTGGTGGTGGCGTCGGGGGTGCGGTCGCTGCCGCTCGCGGTGACGGCCGGGGTGACTGCCGCAGGGGGCCATGCCGCCGTCGTCGGGCATCCCGACATCGGTCTGCTGGCGGCGGTGGAAATGGGCGCGGACCTGACCCGGCTGGCGCTGGTCCCCGATCCCGGGAGCGACCCGGTCGAGGTGGCCGCGGTGCTGATGGACGGGATGGACCTGGTGGTGCTCGGCCTGGGCGACCGGTCGGTGCCGATGTCCCGGGCGCGGGCGGTGATGGCCCGTGCCCGCAACAAGGGCTGCACCCTGCTGGTCACCGACGGCGACTGGCAGGGCGCGGCGATGCGACTGGAGGCGCGGGTCAGCGGCTACGAGGTGACGGCGCCTGTCGTGGGCTGCGGTCGCATCAGCAGAGTGCGGCTGGCCGTGCGGGCCTGCGGCCGTGGGGTGCCCCTTCGCGCGAGTGGGTAGCGGCTCATCGGTGCCTTCGCCTCTTCGCGCAAGCCGCTTATCGGTGCTTTCGCGGGTGCTGGCCCTGTGGTGCATGGACTGGCCGGCCGTCGCGGCGGCCTCGGCGGCGGGCCTGCCACCGTCGGCGCCGGTCGCCGTCACGTTGGCCAATCGGGTAATCGCCTGCTCGGCCGCGGCCAGGGCGGCGGGGGTGCGGCGTGACCTGCGCCGACGTGAATCACAGGCCCGCTGTCCGCAGTTGCACGTCGTCACCGCCGATCCCGGCCGCGACGCCCGCTTCTTCGAAACCGTTACCGCCGCGGTGGACGACATGGTGCCGCGCGCCGAGGTGCTGCGCCCCGGCCTGCTGGTGCTGCCCGTCCGCGGGGCCGTCCGCTACTTCGGCTCGGAGGCCGCAGCCGCCGAGCGGCTGGTCGACGCGGTGTCGGCGGCGGGCGTCGAATGCCAGGCCGGCATCGCCGACCAGCTGCCCACGGCTGTGTTCGCCGCCCGCGCGGGCCGCATCGTCGACACCGGTGGCGATGCCGCGTTTTTGGCTACGCTGTCGATCCGGGAGCTGGCCACCGAGCCGAGCCTGTCCGGGGAAGGACGGGCCGATCTGGCCGACCTGCTGTGGCGCCTGGGCATCCGCACCGTCGGGCAGTTCGCCTCGCTGTCCCGCACCGACGTGGCGTCCCGGTTTGGCGCCGACGCGGTGACCGCCCACCGGTTCGCCCGGGGGGAGCCCGAACGCGGCCCGTCGGGCCGGGAGCTGCCGCCGGAGCTCGACGTCGAGATGCGCTGTGACCCTCCGATCGACCGGGTTGATGCGGCCGCATTCGCCGGCCGCTCGCTGGCCAGCCGGTTGCACCAGACGCTGATGGCGTCGGGCGTCGGCTGCACCCGACTGGCCATCCACGCCGTCACCGCCAACGATGAACAGCTGCAACGGGTTTGGCGATGCGCCGAGCCGCTGACCGAGGATGCCACCGCCGACCGGGTGCGCTGGCAGCTGGACGGCTGGCTGACAAAGAGAACATCACAAGACCGGCCCACCGCACCGGTGACGCTGCTGCGGCTGCAACCGGTGGAGGTGGTGTCGGCCGAGGCGCTGCAGCTGCCGCTGTGGGGCGGCATCGGCGAGGAAGACCGCCTTCGCGCACGGCGCGCGCTGGTCCGCGTGCAGGGGCTGCTCGGGCCCGAGGCGGTGCAGGTCGCCGTCCTCAGCGGCGGCCGTGGGCCGGCCGAACGGATCACCCTCGCCCCGCTCGGCGACGAACTGGTGCCCCGTGCCGATCCGCGCAGGCCCTGGCCCGGTCAACTTCCCGAGCCATCGCCGACGGTACTGTTCGATGATCCAGTGGAACTCCTTGACGCTCAGGGTAATCCGGTCCGAGTGACCAAGAGGGGCGTGTTCTCCACCGACCCGGCACGGCTGGTCGCCGCCGACCGCGACGGTCCGCTGAGATGGTGGGCCGGGCCGTGGCCGGTCGACGAAAGGTGGTGGGACCCCGAGCAGGCCAAGGCGGGGCGCACCGCAAGGGCCCAGGTGCTCATCGATGGTCACGACGGCCCTGGACAGGCACTGCTGCTGTGTTACCGCCAGCGGCGGTGGTACCTGGAAGGCAGCTACGAGTAGCCCCTTGACAGTGACTCGCAACACATGGTTACAATCCGGTAAGAAGAGTAAATCTGGTAAGACTTACCAAGTTAACCCGGAAGGTACCACGGGATGACAGTACAGCCCGCGCCGCCGCGCTACGGGCTCAGCCACCTGCGCTCTTTGGAGGCCGAGGCCATCCACATCATCCGCGAGGTCGCGGCGGAGTTCGAGCGCCCGGTGTTGTTGTTTTCCGGCGGCAAGGACTCCATCGTCATGCTGCACCTGGCGCTTAAGGCGTTTCATCCCGCCCGGCCGCCGTTCCCGGTCATGCATGTCGACACCGGTCACAACTTCGACGAAGTGATCGCGGCCCGCGACCTACTCGTGGCCGAAACCGGCATCCGGTTGGTGGTGGCCTCGGTTCAGGACGACATCGACGCCGGCCGTGTCGTCGACAACGGCCCGTCGCGCAACCCCCTTCAGACGGTCACGCTGTTGCGTGCCATCCGGGAGAACAAGTTCGACGCGGCCTTCGGCGGTGCGCGGCGCGACGAGGAGAAGGCCCGCGCCAAGGAACGGGTGTTCAGCTTCCGCGACGAGTTCGGGCAGTGGGAACCGAAAGCGCAACGCCCCGAGCTGTGGAACCTCTACAACGGCCGCCATCGCAAGGGTGAGCACATCCGGGTTTTCCCGCTGTCCAACTGGACCGAATACGACATCTGGTCCTACATCGGCGCCGAGAACATCGGCCTGCCCGCGATCTACTACGCCCACCGCAGGCAAGTATTCGAGCGCGACGGCATGCTGCTGGCGGTCCACCCGTTCATGCCGCCGAGGCCCGGCGAGGAAGTCTTCGAGACCAGCGTGCGGTTCCGCACGGTCGGCGACGTCACCTGTACGGGTTGCGTCGAATCCAGCGCGGCGACAGTCGACGAGATCATCGCCGAGACCGCGGTTTCGCGGCTCACCGAACGTGGCGCCACCCGTGCCGACGACCGCATCTCCGAAGCCGGAATGGAAGACCGCAAGCGGGAGGGCTACTTCTGATGACCACGCTGTTGCGGATCGCCACCGCCGGTTCCGTCGACGACGGCAAGTCGACGCTGATCGGCCGACTCCTCTACGACTCCAAGGCGGTGATGGAAGACCAGCTGGCGGCCGTCGAGCGAACATCAAAGGAGCGCGGCAACGACTACACCGACCTGGCGCTGGTCACCGACGGGCTGCGCTCGGAGCGCGAGCAGGGCATCACCATCGACGTCGCCTACCGCTACTTCGCCACTCCCAAGCGGAAATTCATCATCGCCGACACTCCCGGCCACATCCAGTACACCCGCAACATGGTGACCGGCACCTCCACGGCCCAGCTGGCGATCGTGCTGGTCGACGCTCGACACGGTCTGCTCGAACAGTCCCGGCGGCACGCATTCCTCGCGTCGCTGCTCGGCGTGGCGCACATCGTGCTAGCGGTCAACAAGATGGACCTGATCGACTGGGAGCAAGAGCGATTCGACAACATCCGCGACGAGTTCCATGCGTTCGCCGCACGGCTGGGTGTGCACGACGTGACGACGATCCCGATGTCGGCGCTGCACGGCGACAACGTCGTGGCCAAGTCGGGCAAGGCGCCGTGGTACGGGGGACCCGCGCTGCTTTCCCATCTGGAAGAGGTTTACATCGCAGGTGACCGCAACCTGGTCGACGTTCGCTTTCCGGTCCAGTACGTCATCCGTCCGCAGACGCACGAGCATCTGGATCATCGAAGCTACGCCGGCACCGTCGCCAGCGGGGTCATGCGTCCGGGCGACGAAGTCGTCGTGCTGCCCAGCGGCAAGACGAGCCGGATCACCGCGATCGAGGGAACGAATGGCCCTGTAGCAGAGGCATTTCCGCCCATGGCGGTGTCGATCAGTCTCGACGACGACATCGACATATCTCGCGGCGATCTAATCGCGCGGATCAACAACCAGCCGCGCGTGACCCAGGAGTTCGACGCGACAGTGTGTTGGATGGCCGATGATTCGGCCCTGGAGCCGGGCCGCGACTACGTCATCAAGCAGACCACCAGGACGACGCGCGCGCGGGTCACGGCGCTGGACTACCGACTCGACGTCAACACACTGCACCGCGACCAGAATGCAACAGCGTTGAAGCTCAACGAACTCGGCCGCATCACGCTGCGCACCCAGGTCCCGCTGATGCTCGACGAATACACCCGCAACTCCAGCACCGGCTCGTTCATTCTCATTGATCCCGCCACCAACGGCACGGTCGCGGCCGGCATGGTGTTGCGCGACATGTCCGAACGGGCCGCCGCCGCCCGGGCGTCAAGCCCCAACACCGTCAAACACCGCTCTCTCGTCACGGCCGAGGAGAGGCTGTCGAGGGGATGCACGGTCTGGTTCACCGGGCTGTCCGGCTCGGGCAAGTCGTCGGTGGCCATGCTCGCCGAACGCAAGTTGCTCGGATCTGGAAGGCCGGCCTATGTGCTCGACGGTGACAACCTGCGGCACGGCCTCAACGCCGATCTCGGGTTCAGCATGGACGACCGCGCTGAGAACCTGCGCCGGCTGGCGCACGTCGCGAAGCTGCTCGCGGACTCCGGGCAGATCGTGCTGGTGCCGGCCATCAGCCCGCTGGCAGAACATCGCGAGCTGGCGCGGCGCCTGCACGAGGAGGCGGGGCTGCCCTTTTACGAGGTATTCTGCGACACGCCTATCGAGGACTGCGAAAAGCGCGACCCCAAGGGGCTTTACGCCAAGGCTCGGGCAGGGGAGATCAAGGATTTCACCGGCATCGACAGCCGGTACGAAGCGCCGGAGCACCCGGACCTACGGCTGGTGCCCGGCCGCAATCCCGATGAGCTCGCCGACCAGGTGCTCGGCCTGCTGGACGATGGGCGCCGATGACCGACCACGAGGTGGCCGAGCGGCTGGCCACGGCAGCCGGGCGGCTGCTGCTGGAGGTGCGCGACGAGCTCGCCGACGCCACCGAGGGTGAGCGGAAAGCCGCGGGTGACAAGCGGTCACACGACTTCCTGATGGCGGCTCTGGCGGCGGAACGACCAGACGACGCGGTGCTTTCGGAAGAGGGCATCGACAATCCGGGCCGGCTGTCGGCCGACCGGGTGTGGATCGTCGACCCGTTGGACGGCACCCGGGAGTTCTCTGAACCGGGACGCGACGACTGGGCCGTCCACCTCGCGCTCTGGCAGTCCGGTGAGCTGGTGGCCGGCGCGGTCGCTCTCCCGGCGCAAGGAGTTACGTTCGCCACCCCGGACGTCGCGACGCCGCCGATTTCGCAAGAGCCGCCTCGCATCGTGGTGTCCCGCACCAGGGCGCCCGCGATCGCGTTACGGGTTCGCGACCGCCTCGGCGGCACGCTGGTCGAAATGGGCTCGGCCGGCGCCAAAGTCGGGTCGATCGTGCAGGGAAATGCCGATGTCTACGTGCACGCGGGCGGCCAGTACGAGTGGGACAACGCCGCACCCGTCGCGGTGGCGCGGGCCGCGGGTCTGCACGCCTCCCGCATCGACGGCTCCGCGCTGCAGTACAACCGACCGGATCCGCGACTGCCCGATCTGGTGATCTGCCGTGCCGAGCTGGCCGAGGCCGTCCTCTCCGCGACGAACTGATCGATCTTGGCTTCGGCGACGGTGGGAAAACCAGACCTGCCGATCTGGATCAGGCAGTAACCGCCGCCGGCCGGAGAATCGCGCACTGATGGCAGAATTCGCACCATGCGGATGTCGGCCAAGGCGGAGTATGCCGTCAGGGCCATGGTTCAGTTGGCCTCGGTCGGCGAAGGCGTCCTGGTGAAAACCGACGATCTGGCGCAGGCGCAGGGCATCCCGCCGCAGTTCCTTGTCGACATCCTGTCCGACCTTCGCACCGACAGACTCGTGCGCAGTCACCGTGGCCGCGAGGGTGGCTATGAATTGGCCCGGCCCGCAGCCGACATCAGCATCGCCGACGTGCTCCGGTCCATCGACGGACCGCTCGCCAGTGTGCGCGATATCGGACTCGGCGAACTGCAGTATTCCGGGCCCACCACCGCGCTGACCGATGTGTGGCGGGCACTGCGGGCCAGCATGCGCTCGGTTCTCGAAGAGACCAGCGTTGCCGATGTCGCGGCCGGGAGGTTGCCTCGCCACGTCGGCGACCTCGCCGATGATTACCGTGACCAGGAACGGCGCCGCGGTCACCGGAGCCGCGACTGAGCGACGTCGCCGGTGACGCTCAGGCCAGCCCACGCGCGAACGGTCCGATGCGCTCCGTGAACCGGTCGAAGAACACCGCCGGGTCGACGCCCACGCCGACGTGCGCATTGGGTGTCCGGCCCCAGCGCCCGGTCCAGTCGGCGATGGTCATGCCTCTGGTGAGGGTGCCGGTCAGTTCGACGTCGACGGTCGCGGTCCGGGTCTGCACCAGGTCGGGATCGAGCGCCACCGCGGCCGCCAGCGGGTCGTGCAGATGGGCCAAATACCCTTCGCCCTGGTCGAAATGGAATTCGAAGTAGAACCGCATGGCGTCCTCGAGCACCCGGATCAGCGGGTTCGACGCCACCGAGCGGGTGCCCCGCGCGTCGGTTGCGCTCATCGGCAGCGTCGATGAGCCGGCCGCCTCGGCCAGCCGTGTCAAGATCGCAGGCGTCATCGCGATGTGCTCGGTCAGGTTGAGCCCCAGCACGATCGGGAGGTGGCCGGCGGAGAACTCCCATGCCCGGAACACTTCGGCCGCCGCCTCGGGGTCTACGCTGACGTTCCATTCGGCCACCACATCGGTGTTTCCGCGATACTCGAACGAGCCTGCCATGATCACGAGCCGGTGCAGCATCGTCGGCAACGTCGGCTCGGCGCGCAACGCCAGCGCAAGGTTGGTCAACGGTCCTGTCACCAGGCCGACCA
The DNA here is from genome assembly GCF_035314905.1 of Mycobacterium sp. GTDB lineage: Bacteria > Actinomycetota > Actinomycetes > Mycobacteriales > Mycobacteriaceae > Mycobacterium. The sequence goes on along the minus strand of NZ_DATFYW010000097.1, from coordinate 51,261 downwards.
GCCGGCCGGGGTGCGTCTGGGCGGCACGCACCCACGCACGTGCAGAGTCGTCGGCGGCGAGCTTGCGATCGTTCGGCGGTAGCTGCGCGTACCCAAGGCCCCGTGGGCCGTGGGTGTCCTCCGCGGTCCGCAACGGACTGCTGAGTGGCCTGGCGGCGCCTTCCGACACCGGCACACCGCTGACGCGGCACAGCTCGAGCAGCCCAAGATTGTTTTCGGAGACCTGCTGCACCGCAACGTTTCCGCCCGTCGATGCGATACCGACCAGTTCGGCGTCGGGGCTGGCCAACAGGTAGACCAACGCCATCGCGTCGTCGACACCGGTGTCGACGTCGGCGAAGATCGGCAACGGCGCCGTCTTGTCGGTCTTGTCCGTCTTGTCCGTCAAGGCGTTCGGCATCGCTGATGGGCGGCAGACACTACCAGTGCACGCCGGGCACGATCCGGACGGCGCGTCTGACCGGCCGGGTGACGGGCCGCAGCACCCGCATCCCGGTGACCGGCCTGGCCGGGCGCCGTGGCCGGCGGCGCGACGGACGCTGGGACGGCGACGGCTCGGCAGGCTCGATCCCGCGCGCCGCGGCCGAATCGGGATACCCCAGGTAGAGCTGGTGCAGAATCCGGCGCGACAGTTTGGGCGTGAAGTAGTTGCCGATCCCGGCCAACGTGCCGAGCGGGGTGTCGATGCGGGCCGGCTTCTCGATCAACGCGCGGACCACCATCGCCGCGGCATGCTCGGCGCTGATCGCCGGGGCCGGGTTGAGCCGCCGCGACGGTGCGATCATCGGGGTCTTCACCAGGGGCATGTGGATGTTGGTGAACGTGATGTGGTCGGACAGCGTCTCGGTCGACACGACATCGGCGAACGTGTCCAACGCGGCCTTCGTCGGCAGGTACGAGCTGTACTTCGGGTTGCGGGCCTGCACACCGGCGCTGGAGACGTTGACGACGTGGCCGAAGCGACGCTCCCGCCAATGCGGCAGCAGCGCCAGCACCATCCGCACCGCGCCGAAGTAGTTGACCGCCATCACCCGCTCGTAGTCGTGCAACCGGTCCGTCGAGTTCACCACCGAGCGGCGAATCGATCGACCCGCGTTGTTCACCAGGTAGTCGACGTGGCCGAACCGGCCGAGGATGTCCTTGACGGTGTGCTCCACCGACGCCGTGTCGGTCACATCGCAGGCGAACGCGTGAGCCTGGCCGCCGGCCTCGCGGATCTGGGTGACGAGCTCGTCGAGCGCGTCGCCGTTGCGGGCCAGTGCGAAAACCGTGGCGCCCCGCTCCGCGACGGCGATCGCCGACGCCCGCCCGATGCCGCTGGACGCCCCCGTGATGATCACGTGCCGACCGACAAGAGGGCCCGCCCGGTTGTCGCGCCGCGCCCGGTTGGGATCCAGGTGCCGCACCCAGTACCTCCACAGCTTCGGCGCGTACGACGAAAACTCCGGCACCTCGATGGCGCTGCCGCGCAACGCTTCGCGCGTGTCGTCGGAGACGAAGGTGGGTGCCAGATCGACGACGTCGAGCACCTCCGCGGGGATGCCGAGCTGGGTGACCGCCATATTGCGGACGAGCTTGGCCCGGCCCGTTGCCTTCAGGAAGGGCGTTGCCACCGACCGCGGCAGCACACCGCGCAGCGGCGGCAGCCCGGCGGCGCCGGCGACCCCGCGATAGATGCCGCGCAGCCCGATGCTGGTCGGCGACGTCAGGTGGAACGTCTGCGCGTCACGGCCGGGGGCGTGCATCAGCTCGACCAACGCGTCGACCACGTAGTCGACGGGCACGATGTTGGTGCGCCCGCTGTCGGGCAGCGCAATCGGGGTGAACGACGGCAGCTTGGCCATCGCGGCCAGCACGCCGAAGAAGTAGTACGGCCCATCGACCTTGTCCATCTCGCCCGTGCGTGAGTCGCCGACCACGACCGCGGGCCGGTAGATGCGGTAGCACAACCCCGGTTCGCTGCGCACCAGCAGCTCGGCTTCGAACTTCGTCCGGTGGTATGGCGTCGGCAGGTCCTGGCCGACGTCGAAGTCGGCCTCGGTGTAGTCGCCGCGGAACGTCCCGGCCACCGCGATCGACGACACGTGATGCAGCGTCGCGCCGAGGCGACACGCCAGGCCGATCACCGACCGGGTGCCCTCGACGTTGGCCGCCCGCTGATCGGGCTCGGGAGCGGTGATGTCGTAGATCGCCGCGCAGTGCACGACGTGCTCGACACCGGCGAGCTCCGCGACGGTCTCGGCGCACAGCCCGAGATCGGCGGTTGTCAGATCGCCGACCAGCGGTTTCACGCGATCGCCCCAGTCGATCGCCAGCCGCTCGAAGCGTGCGAGCGACTCACGGCGCACCAGCACGCCGACCTCGTCGTCGGGAAACTTCTCGAGAAGGCGAGACACCACGCGGCGGCCGATAAACCCGGTACCGCCGGTAACGACATAGCGCATGGCTGTCATCGTGGTCGGCACACTTCGCGGCGTCAATGACCTATGTCACAGCGTGGCCGATAAGGTGACCGATCGCAAACGTGATCGCCATGGCGAGCGCGCCGCCGATCGTCACCCGCAAGGCCGCCCGTTGGGGTCGGGCGCCACCGAGCCGTGCGCTGACCCAGCCGGTGATCGCCAGGGCGACCAGAACGGACGCCACCGTTACCGGGATCCGGGCAGGCGCGGGCGGTAAGAGGATCGCCAGCAGCGGCAACAGCGCCCCGACTGTGAACGACACCGCTGAAGACAATGCGGCCTGCCACGGGTTGGTCAGCTCTTGCGGGTCGATACCCAGCTCCGCGTCGACGTGCGCGGCGAACGCGTCGTGCTCGGTGAGTTCCTTGGCGACCTGCTCGGCGGTCTGCGGTGAGAGCCCCTTGGCCTGATAGATCCGGGCAAGCTCGTCGAGCTCGTCGCGCGGCTCTTCGACCAGTTCGGCCCTCTCCTTGTCGAGTGCCGCTTGTTCCGAATCGCGCTGCGTGCTCACCGACACGAACTCGCCGACAGCCATCGACAGGGCTCCTGCGGCCAGCCCGGCGATTCCGGCCGTGAAGATCGGCCCGCGGGTGGCACTGGCCGCCGCGACACCCACCACGATGCCGGCGACCGACACGATGCCGTCGTCGGCGCCGAGCACCCCGGCGCGAAGCCAGTTGAGCCGGTTGGCGAACGAGCCGGTGTGCGGCTCGGAGGGATGCCCGGCGTCGTCACTCCTCGTCACACAAGGAAGGTTAGCGCCCGCGCCCGCTATCGAATGTTTGTTCGATACACTGGGCCGGTGAGCTGGTTCACGGGGCCGCCGAGCTGGGGAGAGCTGGAGCGGGTGCTCAACGGCAAGCCCCGCCGGGCGGGCATGCCGTTGGCAGACCCGCCGATCGACGGGGGCGACAGCCCGGCATTCTCGCGCAAGCGTGGGGCATACCTGCCGCCTGACGTCCAGCGGGCGGGTTCGGACGTCCCCTACGCCGAACTGCATGCCCATTCGGGTTACAGCTTCCTCGACGGGGCCAGCACCCCGGAGGAGCTGGTCGAGGAGGCCGTGCGCCTGGACCTGCGCGCAGTCGCGCTGACCGACCACGACGGCCTATACGGGGTGGTCCGCTTCGCCGAGGCGGCCAAGGAGCTGCACATGCGCACGGTGTTCGGTGCCGAGCTGTCACTGGGCGGCTGGAGTCGCGCAGGCGGCTGGAGTCGCACCGACGAGCCCGACCCGCCCGGCCCGCACCTGCTGGTGCTGGCCCGCGGGGCCGAGGGCTACCGGCGGCTGTCGCGCCAGCTGGCCGCCGCGCACCTGGCCGGCGGCGAGAAAGGCAAGCCCCGCTATGACTACGACGCGCTGACCGAGGCCGCGGGCGGCCACTGGCACATCCTAACCGGATGCCGCAAAGGTCATGTGCGCCAGGCGCTCTCGGATGGCGGCCCAGAGGCGGCCGCCAAGGCGCTTGCCGATCTGGTGGACCGGTTCGGCCGTAACCGGGTCAGCATCGAGCTGACTCACCACGGCCATCCGCTCGACGGCGAACGCAACGGCGCGCTGGCCGACCTCGCGGCACGCTTCGGCATCGGGGTCGTCGCCACCACGGCGGCGCACTTCGCCGAACCGTCGCGCGGACGGCTCGCCATGGCGCTGGGCGCGATACGGGCCCGGCACTCGCTCGACGAAGCGGCCGGGTGGCTGGCGCCGCTGGGCGGGTCGCACCTGCGCTCGGGAGCGGAGATGACACGGCTGTTCTCGCACTGCCCGGAGGTCGTGACGGCCGCGGCCGAGCTGGGCGAGCAGTGCGCGTTCGGCCTGGAACTCATCGCGCCGCAGCTGCCGCCGTTCGACGTCCCAGACGGGCACACCGAGGACAGTTGGCTGCGGCATCTGGCCATGACGGGCGCGCGCGAGCGATACGGTCTGCCTGAAAGAGCTCCGCGGGCGTATGCCCAGATCGAGCATGAGCTGGAAGTCATTGCCCGGCTGCAGTTTCCGGGATACTTCCTGGTGGTTCACGACATCACCAGGTTCTGCCGGGAGAATGGCATCCTGTGCCAGGGCCGCGGATCGGCTGCCAACTCGGCGGTCTGCTACGCACTTGGTGTCACCGCGGTGGACCCGGTGGCCAACGAGCTGCTGTTCGAGCGGTTCCTGTCGCCCGAACGCGACGGACCGCCCGACATCGACATCGACATCGAATCCGACCTGCGCGAGAACGTCATCCAGTACGTCTACGACCGCTACGGCCGCGACTACGCCGCCCAGGTGGCCAACGTCATCACGTACCGCGGTCGCAGCGCGGTTCGCGACATGGCACGGGCGCTGGGATTCTCTCAGGGCCAGCAGGACGCCTGGAGCAAGCAGATCAGCCGGTGGAACGGCCTGGCCGACTCTCCCGATGTCGAGGACATCCCCGAGCAGGTGATCGACCTGGCGCTGCAGGTCAGCAACATGCCGCGGCACATGGGCATCCACTCCGGCGGCATGGTGATCTGCGACCGCCCGATCGCCGACGTGTGCCCGGTGGAATGGGCGCGGATGGAAAACCGCAGCGTTCTGCAGTGGGACAAAGACGACTGCGCCGCGATCGGTCTGGTCAAGTTCGACCTGCTCGGCCTCGGCATGTTGTCGGCGCTGCACTACGCCATCGACCTGATTGCCGAACACAAGGGCATCGAGGTGGACCTGGCCAAACTCGACCTCTCGGAGCCCGCGGTGTACGAGATGCTGCAGCGGGCCGACTCCGTCGGGGTGTTCCAGGTTGAGTCGCGCGCGCAGATGGCCACGCTGCCGCGCCTGCGACCGCGGATCTTCTACGACCTGGTGGTGGAGGTGGCGTTGATCCGGCCCGGCCCCATCCAGGGCGGCTCGGTGCACCCGTACATCCGGCGGCGCAACGGCCTGGACCCGGTGACATACGAGCACCCGTCGATGGAGCCGGCGCTGCGAAAGACATTAGGGGTACCCCTGTTTCAGGAACAGCTCATGCAGCTGGCGGTCGACTGCGCAGGCTTCACCGCCGCCGAGGCCGACCAGTTGCGCCGCGCGATGGGATCCAAGCGGTCCACACAGCGGATGCGACGGCTGCGGGGCCGGTTCTACGACGGCATGCGCGAGCGCCACGGCATCACCGGCGAGGTGGCCGACCGGATCTACGAGAAGCTGGAGGCGTTCGCCAACTTCGGCTTCCCGGAAAGCCACGCGCTGAGTTTCGCGTCGCTGGTGTTCTATTCGTCGTGGTTCAAGCTGCACCACCCGGCGGCGTTCTGCGCGGCGCTGCTGCGGGCGCAGCCGATGGGTTTCTACTCACCGCAATCGCTGGTGGCCGACGCGCGCCGCCACGGCGTCACCGTGCACGGCCCAGACGTCAACGCCAGCCTGGCCTACGCCACGCTGGAGAACGCGGGCCTCGAGGTGCGGCTCGGTCTTGGCAGTGTCCGCCACATCGGCGACGAGCTGGCCCGGCGGATGGTCGACGAACGAAATGCCAACGGCCCGTATGCTTTTCTGCTCGACCTGACGTCCCGGCTGCAACTGTCCGTGCCCCAGACAGAGGCGCTGGCCACCGCCGGTGCGCTGGGCTGCTTTTCGATCAGCCGCCGCGAGGCGCTATGGGCCGCAGGTGCGGCCGCCACACAGCGGCCCGACCGGTTGCCGGGTGTGGGCTCGTCGTCGCACATCCCCGCGCTGCCGGGGATGTCGGAGCCGGAGCTGGCCGCGGCCGACGTGTGGGCCACCGGCATCTCACCGGACAGCTATCCCACGCAGTTCCTGCGCGGGGACCTCGACGCGTTGGGCGTGATCCCTGCGGACAAGCTCCTCGATGTCCCCGACGGAACCCGCGTGCTGATCGCGGGCGCGGTCACCCACCGGCAGCGGCCGGGGACGGCCGGCGGGGTGACCTTCTTGAATCTCGAGGACGAGACCGGGATGGTCAACGTGTTGTGTACGCCAGGGGTGTGGGCACGCCACCGGAGGGTGGCGCAGACGGCACCGGCGATGCTGATCCGCGGTCAGCTGCAGAACGCCACCGGGGCTGTCACCGTGGTGGCCGAGCGCATCGGCCGCATTCGGCTGGCGGCGGGCTCCCGCTCTCGCGACTTCAGGTAGTCACACGCAACAGCTATCCCCCCGCCGGGGTGGTCCACACCCGGTCGATGCTGATCTTCAACCGGGTGTTGAATGCGCCGAGGAACTCCTTGCTCATTCCCATGCTGACGGCGTAGTCGGCGTACTTGGCCTGATACTGCCGGTCCGCGATCGGATCAGCATCGACCGCATCCACCCTCGCATCGCCGCCGACGACGACGACCCCTGCGCCATTGCCGTCGGAATCCAGATTCAGGCTCACCCGTGGGTGGGCCTTGATGTGCGCGACCTTGGCGGCGTTCGGCATCGAATACACCGTCACCTCGTTGCCGTCGAAATAGAACCACACCAGCCGGGGTACCGGTTGGCCCGACTTCGCCACAGTGGTCAGCCACCCGTAGCGGCCGGATTCGAGCCTTCTGGAAACCTCTTGCGTCAGTTCGACAGTCATGGTGCGAATGTAGTCTCCCGACATGAACTTGAACCTGACCGTCGACGAAGTACTCACCACCACGCGCTCGGTGCGCAAACGCCTCGACCTGGACAAGCCGGTGTCGCGGGAGGTGCTCAAGGACTGTCTGGAGCTGGCGATTCAGGCGCCGACAGGTTCCAACGCCCAGGGCTGGCAGTGGGTGTTCATCGACGACCCGGACACGAAGTCGGCACTCGCCGACGTCTACCGTGCCAACGCCATGCCTTACCTGAATCTGCCGAAGCCCGACTACGGCGACGGGGATGTCCGCAACGAGCGGATGGGCCTGGTCAGCGAATCCGCCAGGTACCTGGCGGAGCATCTGCACGAGGTGCCCGTCATGCTCATCCCGTGTCTGCAGGGGCGGGTCGAGAACGCGCAGCTGGGGTTGGGCGCGTCGTTCTGGGCGTCCCTGTTACCGGCGGCCTGGAGCTTCATGCTGGCGCTACGGTCGCGCGGGCTGGGCTCGACGTGGACGACGCTGCATCTCGTCGGCGACGGCGAACGCAAGGCCGCCGAGATCCTCGGCATCCCGTTCGAGGAGTACAGCCAGGGGGGCCTGTTCCCGATCGCGTACACCAAGGGCACCGACTTCCGCCCGGCCAAGCGGCTGCCGGTCGACCAGATCACCCACTGGAACCACTGGTAGGCGCTAGACGGCCCCGGCGAAACCGTGCTGGCGCCACGCCTCGTACACCGCGACGGCGGCGGCGTTGGACAGGTTCAGCGAGCGGCGCCCCGCCAGCATCGGGATCCTCACCCGCGCGGTGATGTGGGGGTCGCCAAGCGTCGCGGTGTCCAGCCCGGTGGGCTCGGGCCCGAACAACAGCACGTCACCCGCGCGGTAGTCGACGTCGGCGAACGAGGACTTCGCGCGCGCGGTGAACGCCAGGACGCGCGCGGGCCCGAGCGCCTGCCAGGCGGCCCACAGCGAATCATGAACGGTGACCGAAGCGAGGTCGTGATAGTCCAGGCCCGCGCGGCGCAACTTCGGTTCCGACAGGTCGAAGCCGAGCGGCTCAACGAGATGCAATTCGCAGCCTGTCGCGGCGACCATGCGGATCGCGTTGCCGGTGTTGGGCGCGATGCGCGGGGAGTAAAACATCACCCGGAACATTCTCCAAATCATGGCAGCTGAGCCGCCGGGAATTTGCTCGGCTACTCTTCACGGCGAGCCGCCCGAACCCCGCGAAGTCTGTCTGTTCAGTAAGAATTGTTGGTGCCCCCGGGCAATCACTGTCATACTCGTCGAGTTGCCAGGCGTTTACCGCCCGCCCAAACTTGGGTCGATTGCAGGAAAGTTTATGAACGACGCGCTAATTCAACAATTCGCATCACCGGTCGGTAGCGCGGCCGCGGTCCGATGACCATGTTTGCGCAGCCCAAGCTGCTCGAGGAGCCGGCCGAGGCCGGGGAGCCGAAGGCCGCGCCGGCCAAGCGCCCGTCGAGATGGTCCCCGTCCAACTGGTCGGTCCGCTGGAAGGTGTTTGCGATCGTGCTGATACCGACCGCGCTGGCGGTCGCGTTCGGCGGCATGCGCATCTACAACAGCGTGAATCAGGCGTCTGACCTGAGGCTTGCCGCCGACCGCGCCGAGATGGTCCAACCGATCGAAAGGTACATGTCGGGGCTGAACGACGCCCTGCTGGCCAACTCCACCGGCACCGACGTGTCGTCCGCGCGCAGCACGTTCGACCAGGGCATGTCGGCCCTTCAGCGGCAGACGGCCAGCACCAACGTGGCGCCCGACATCCGCTCGGGTATCACAACCCTGCTCAACGCGGGCCCCGGGCTCCTGGACAAGGTGCAGTCCGACAGCATCCCGCTGCGCGACGAGGTCACCACCTACGCACCGATCCTGATGACCGCCCAGGAGGCGATCGACGGATCGGTCCGGATCGACGACCAGAAGATCCGCGCCGAGGCTCAGGGCCTGAGCCGCGCGGTCGGCGCCCGCGGCCAGATGCTGATGCAGCAGTTGCTGGTGAACAAGGGCGGTGACCTGCCCGAGCCCGAGCTGCGGACGTCGATGATCACGCTGGCCGGCACCGAGCCGTCGACGCTGTTCGGCATGAGCCAGGTGCTGGGCGTCGGCTCGCCCGATGTCCAGAAACTTCAGCAGGAGATGGTCGGCCGGATGGCGACCATGTCGGACCCATCGGCTGTGCTGGCCGGCAACCCCCAGCTGCTGCAGTCGCTGCAGAGCACCGATCAGATCGCTTCCCGGATCATCAACGACACCACTGCGTCGGTCACCAAGGCCGTGGATGACCGGGCCAACTCCGCGCGCACGGCCGCGATCCGGGACGCGGCGATCATCGCCGCGGCGATCATCGTGGGCCTAGTTCTGGTGCTGTTGGTGGCCCGGTCGCTGGTGCGGCCGCTGCGGCGGCTGCGCGCCGGCGCCCTGAAGGCGGCCCACGAGGACCTGCCCGCCGAAATCGAGCAGGTGCGGGCCGGCCAGGAGCTGCCGTCCGTGGAGCCGATCCCGGTGCACACCAGCGAGGAGGTCGGCCAGGTCGCCCATGCCGTCGACGAGCTGCACGAACAGGCCCTCATGATGGCCGGCGAGCAGGCGCGGCTGCAGATGCAGGTCAGCGACATGTTCGAGACGCTGTCGCGGCGCAGCCGTTCGCTGGTCGACCAGCAGTTGTCACTGATCGACAGCCTCGAGCGCGACGAGGACGACCCACAGCGGCTCGACAGCCTTTTCAAGCTCGATCACCTCGCCGCGCGGATGCGGCGCAACGGCACCAACCTGCTGGTGCTGGCCGGCGCAAAGCTGCGGCGGGAGCAGGCCGAGCCGGTGCCCGTCGCCTCGGTGATCAACGCGGCCGCCTCCCAGGTGGAGGACTATCGGCGCGTCGTCACCGCCACGGTCCCGCACAGCTCGCTGGTCGGTTCGGCCGCCGGCGACGTCGTGCACCTACTGGCCGAGCTGATCGACAACGCACTGCGCTACTCGCCGCCGAGCTCCCCCGTGCGCATCAGCGCGGTCCACACCGGCAATCGCGGGCTGGTGATCGAGGTGAGCGACATGGGCCTCGGGATGACCGAGGGCGATCTGCGCATGGCCAACATGCGCCTGGAATCCGGCGGTGAGGTCACGCCGTACACCGCCCGGCACATGGGCCTGTTCGTGGTCGGCAGGCTGGCTGCGCAGCACGGGCTTGTCGTGCGGCTGCGCAGCTCGGTCGTCGGCGAACCCCGCTCCGGGACGACAGCGGGGATCTTCGTGCCCGCCGAGCTGATCTCGGAGACTGCGGGACCCAGCTGGCCGGACCGCGAGGACCTGGGCGAGGACTCGACGCCGGAAGCCCGGTCGGGCGCGGCGACGGCACGCGCGCTCGACGACCTGCCCGGCGTGGCCGCGACGATGCACAGCGACGCCGGCCTGTTCGGTGAGCCCTATCGCAATGGGTCGTCGCAGGAAGACGCATCGCTCTCGTCCCTGCCGCGGCGCGATCCGGGGGCGAGCGGAATCCTCGGCACCCCGGAGCCGGCCGCCGGCGAGCACGAGGCGCAACAGCCGGAGGAGGCCGCCGAGACGCGCGCCCCCGCCGACACGTCCGCGTTCTTCACCGCCCGGTCACAGCCGGCCAACGGCGCGCCGCCGGCGGAGGCCGGAAGCGCCGATGACACAGACGTGATCTTCCAGCGCCTGGTGTCGGAGTGGCTCATCGATCCCGAAACGCTGATGGAGCCGCTGCAGTCGTGGGAGTCGGTCTGGGACAGCGGCTGGGCCGCAGCCGAGCACGCCGAGCAGGCGCCGGTCAACGCGCACACCGACCAGGGGCTGCCGATGCGGGAGCCAGGTGCGCGGCTGGTACCGGGCCGTCCGAACGGCGCCGCGCACCGCAAGCCGGACGATGACAACGGGGTAGCATCGGCCGCCGGTGAGTCGGTTCGACGCGACCCCGACGCGGTACGCGCGTCGTTGTCCAACCACTGGGGCGGTGTTCGCGCCGCACGATCCCACGCCCGAGAAAACGGCCCGGAGATGGATAGCCAATGACCTACCCGTCACGTCCTCCGCACGACAAGTCGCTGGACTGGCTGCTCTCGAATTTCGCCCGCGAGGTGCCCGGTGTGACGCATGCCGTGCTGGTGTCGGCCGACGGCCTGCTGGTCGCCGCCAGCGAGCACCTTCCGGCGGAGCGCGGCGACCAGCTCGCCGCGGTGAGCTCGGGCCTGGCCAGCCTGTCGACCGGTGCGGCGCAGCTCTTCGACGGCGGGCAGGTGTTGCAGTCGGTGGTCGAGATGGAAAACGGCTACCTGCTCCTGATGCGGGTGGGCGACGGCTCGCACCTGGCGACGTTGGCCGCCACGTCGTGCGACATCGGGCAAGTCGGCTACGAAATGGCCATCCTCGTCGAGCGGGTGGGCGGCGTGGTGAAATCGTCGCGACGAGCTCCTCAGCCCTCGTGAGCCGCGATGGACACGCCCGACACGCCGGCGCAGGCGAATGAGCCCAAACTCGTGCGGCCGTACACTCTGACGGCCGGCCGGACCAGCTCGAGTGTTGTCCTTCCGCTAGAGGCGTCGATCGAGGCGCTGGAGTCGGCGCGTCACCACCAGTGGCTGCCCAATGACGTCAGAGGGGAGATCGTGGAACTGTGTATCACCCGGCCGTCGGTCGCCGAGATCGCTGCCCGGCTCAGTCTGCCGCTCGGGGTGGCGCGTGTTCTGGTGGGTGATTTGGTGACACAAGGCTATCTGCGGGTGCTCCACACCCTTGACGACCACTCGACACTCGAGGAACGCCGCGAATTGATAGGAAGGACGCTGCGTGGTCTACGCGCACTCTGAGATGAACGCAGCCGCGTCGACCAAGATTGTCATCGCCGGCGGATTCGGTGTCGGCAAAACGACGTTCGTCGGCGCCGTCTCGGAAATCCTGCCGCTGCGCACCGAGGCGATCCTGACCGACGTGTCGGCCGCGGTGGACACGCTCGAGGACACGCCGGACAAGAGGACAACCACCGTCGCGATGGATTTCGGACGGATCACCCTCGCGGACGACGACCTGGTGCTCTATCTGTTCGGGACGCCCGGGCAGCGGCGTTTCTGGTTCATGTGGGACGACCTGGTACACGGGGCAATCGGCGTAATCATCCTGGTCGACTGTCGGCGGCTGCAGGACAGCTTCGCCGCGGTCGACTTCTTCGAGGCCAGGGGACTGCCGTTCTTGATCGCGATCAACGAGTTCGACGGCGGGCCGCGCTATCCGACAGACGAAGTGCGCAGAGCGCTTTCGCTGACGACCGGTGTCCCCGTGATCACGGTCGACGCGCGTGAACGCGATTCGGCGAAGGAGGCGTTGATCGCGATCGCCGAGTACGCGCTGGCGAAGCTCACGCCGCTACACCGCTGATTTCTGCCCCGCGGCGGCCTAGCCCCCCTTGAGCCGGATCTTCCACCGGACGAAGGTGGCGTAGCCAAGGCTCAGCACGCCGAGCATCGCCATGTCGAAGAGCCAGGCTTTCGACGTGTGCTGCCAGTGCGAGTCCTTCGGCGTCAGCGGTCCCGGGACAAGCTTGGTCAGGTCGACCGTCGAGGCCGAGGCCGCGAAACCCCAACGCGCCGGGGTGAACCAGGACAGCTGGTCGAGCAGCAACCGGTCGGTCACCGGGATCATCCCGCCGGAGAACACCAGCTGCGACATGATCGACACCACCAGCAGCGGCATGATCTGGTCGTTGGTCCTGGCCAGCGCCGAGAGTGCCAACCCGAGAATGGCCGACGCCACACAGGTGGCCGCCACATCGACGAACAACTCCAGGCCGGGATGGCCCAGCATCACCGCGCCCTGGGTCGGCTGGCCCTTGCCGTAGATCACGATCGCGCTCAGGATCGCCGACTGGATGACCGCGGCGGTGCAGTACACGCAGATCTTGGCCAAGAGGTACGCGCTCGTCGACAGGCCGACGGCCTGTTCGCGGCGGAAGATCGGGCGCTCACCGATGAGGTCACGAATCGTCAGGGCGGTCCCCATGAAGATCGCGCCGACATTGAGCAACACCAAGATCTGGCCCGGCTCGTTCGGCGCGTTTCCCATCGGGTTGGGTATGCCGAAGCCGACATTGCCCGGCACCGCCAGGGACAGCACGCCCAGGATGAACGGCAGCAGCGCCAGGAACGCGAAATAGCCCCGATCGGAGACGATCAGCCGAACCTGGCGGCGCGCGATCGTCGAGAACTGACGGCGCAGGCTCGTGTGCACCGGCTTGCCGAGATCTGACGGCTTCCCGATCTCCGGCGGCGGGGGCGGCGGACCGGTCTGCGCGAGGAATCGGCGGTTCGCCGCGTCGGGGTCGGCGCCCACCGCTGAGAAGATGTCCGCCCAGTTGGTGGTGCCCATGGCCCGGCCGATCTCGCCGGGCGGCCCGCAGAATGCGGTCTTGCCGCCGGGCGCCAGCAGCAGCACCTGGTCGCAGACGTCGAGATAGGTCAACGAGTGCGTCACCACCACGACCACGCGACCGGCGTCGGCCAGCTGGCGCAGCATGGTCATCACCTGCCGGTCAAGCGCCGGGTCCAGGCCAGAGGTCGGCTCGTCGAGGATCAGCAGCGACGGGCCGGTGAGCAGTTCCATCGCGACCGACGCGCGCTTGCGCTGGCCGCCGGACAGCTTGTCCACCCGTTTCTGCGCGTGGGGTGTCAGCTCGAGTTCCCCGAGCACCTCCGCGATCACCTGCCGCCGGTCTTCCTTGGTGGTGTCCGGGGGCAGCCGCAGCTCCGCCGCGTATCCGAGCGCCTGCTCGACCGTGAGCTGACGGTGCACGACGTCGTCCTGCGGCACCATGCCGATGCGGCTCCGCAGCGATGCGTACTCGGCGTGGATGTCGTGGCCCTCGAACAACACCTTGCCGCGCGTCGCGCGGGTCGCGCCGACGATGACCCTGGCCAGGGTCGACTTGCCGGCCCCCGACGGCCCGATCACCGCGGTAAGGGTGCCGGGCCGGGCGGCGAACGAGATGTTGTCCAGCAGCTTGCGGTCGTGCTCCACCGTCAGGCTGACACCGTGCACCTCGAGTCCACCGGTCCGGGTCGCGGCCTCGGTCTCGGTCCGACGCACCAGCGTGCCGCCGGAGAACACCAGGTCGACGTTGCCGATCGTGATGACGTCGCCCTCATGCAGCAGTGCCTGGTCGACGCGGGTGCCGTTGACAAACGTGCCGTTGATGCTGCGGTTGTCCTGGATCTCGAGGCCGTTAGGCGTCGGCACCAACGTGGCGTGGTGGCGGGACGCCAGCACGTCGGGGATCACGATGTCGTTGTCCGTGGCCCGCCCGATCGTGACCGACCCCGGCGCGCGGGCGGCGGCGCCACCACCGCCCCGCAGGATCCGCATCATGCTGGTCGCAATGTTGGACGTCTCGCTGCCGCCGCGGCCCGGTGACGGGCCGATCTGCTGGGGCGCCTGATAGTTCGGCTGCGACGTGCTCGGCGGGTACGACGGCTGCGACGTGCTCGGCGGATACAACGACCGTGACGAGATCGACTGCTGCGGCGCCTGGAATGACGCGCTCGCGCGCTGCGGCACCGGGACGGCTGTCGTCTGCGGCGGACGTCCCACCGAGCCGGTGTGCCGGCCCACCTCGAATGTCATCCGCGGCCCATCCGGATTGCCGATGTGAATGGTCTGCCCGTCGCGGATTTCGACGGAGGGCACCCGGCGGTGGTCGACGAAGATGCCGTTGAGGCTGCCGTTGTCGATCGCCACCCACCGACCGCGGTCGAACCGCAGCACCACGTGGGCCCTCGACACCAACGGGTGCGCCACGCGCACGTCGGCCCGAAGGTCGCGTCCGATGACCACATCGTGGCCGGGTGCGAAGGTGCGCTGCGATCCGTCGGTTCGGACGGTGAGCGCAGGTGGCGCAGGTCGGCTCATCGGCACCAACTCTATAGGTAGGTTGGCGCCATAGTGACTTAGCTAGTTCATGTTCCAGGGGTCGCCGTAGGTGGTGACGCTGTCACCCGCTTTGGAGATGAGCCGCGCGAACGGGCGCAGCAGCACACCGCCGGCCGCGCCGGTCACCGTGCCGTGCGCGTTGGACACCGCCACCGCGCCGTCCGGGCCGGTGACGTCGACCGAGAACGTGGCGACCTCCTGAATACCGGGGCCGTTGCCCAGGTTGGCGGAGATCGACACGCCGGGGAACAGCGGCGGCGAGGTCACGACCAGGGCCGGTGTGGCCGAGATGGCCGTCTGGTCGAGGTTGATGTTGGGCGTGGTGTAGCTGAAGTTCACCCCCACCCCCAGCGACCACGGGAAGCCGATCTGATAACCCAGCTCCAGCGTCCCGGCGAATTGGGCGGCGTTGGGGCCGGTGACGTGGTAGACGGCCTTGCCGGAGTGGAACCACTCCCGGGTCAGCCGGTTGCGGTCCAGCGGATACACGCCGTTGAGGAAGGTGTCCCACTGCTCGATGTCGAGGGTGTCGCCGCCGCCGTCGACCAGGGTCAGGTTGTTGTCCATACCGGCATGCGAAGTGCCATGACCGATCAACAGGCATGCGGTTGCTGCCACGAGGGCAACGAAAACGCGGGTGATGGTTCTCAATGTTCTCCCTAGCATCATCAGGCGCAGATGAGAACATCATCAGGATGCTCTTATGCTGCGCTCATCTTGGCTCAGAGGAACATAGCAGTGCGAGCACGACCCGGCAACGCATACAACGCGTAACGAAACACGAATTAAACAGTCGGGACGCCCACGCCGCCCACGCAGTGTCCTGAAGGGCATCCATACAGAGGTCGAAGGTGAGATGCGAACCCCGGCCTGACAATTCCGGCCGCGTTCCCAGAACCCTTGTAATCGCGAGGTTACGTGCCCGGCCGGCTCGAAATTCAGCCGCCTCTGTCCTTGCCCGCTTCCTGCCCGACCGCATCGGTGTGCACGGGCTCGCCCGCCACGGGCTCGAACCGCCCGTCCGGCCCCGGGCGGTATTCGCTGACCGCGACGACCGCACCCACCGGCAAAGGACCGTACAGGTGCGGGAACAGCATCGACGCCGGATCGGTTGGTAGGCCCGGCTCCCAGCGCACCGGCGCGGCCAGCCGCGTGGGGTCCAGGTGTAGCAACACCAGATCCGTCCGCCCGGCATAGATGCGGTTGGCGGGCAGGTGCACCTGCTCGGGCGTCGAAAGGTGGACGAAGCCGACCGCTTGCAGCGAGTCGGGACGTAGCTTCCCGAGCCGTCGCGCGCGTTCCCACTCGGCGGCGGCGCAGATGTGTAGAAGCACCTGGTGGGTGGTATCCATCCACCCAGCATCGTCGACGGCTCGAGGAAACGTGAGACATGACACACCGGCGCAGGGCGCGGGAACAAGGCCGGACGTGAATGCGTCTGTCACAGTGGATATGCACGAGAAGAGCGATGAGCCGCTCGCGCGGGAGCAGGAAACGGAGACGCCATGAACGCAACGCTTACCAGTCCGGAACTCACCAGGGCTGATCGCTGCGATCGCTGCGGCGCCGCTGCTCGCGTACGGGCGAAGCTCCCGTCCGGCGGAGAACTGTTGTTCTGCCAGCACCACGCCAACGAGCACGAGGCCAGGCTGATCGAGTCGGCGGCCGTGTTGGAGACCAGCGCCGAACCGCTGAAGGACTAGCGGGCCGTTCTCGGCGCGGGCGCTCGGCCAGCTACCTCGCCCGACTGTGAACACAGTGCGAAAATCGTTGTGATTTTTCGCGGTGATTTCACGCTCGGCGTTGTCGTCAGCCCATGCAGATCCGCGGCCCGTCCTCGGCGCGGGCGCTGGGCATGAGTACCCGGCGTCAGGGATCCTGTACTGGTCATGACGGACCAGTACCCGGTGAAGCCGACAAAACACCAGATCTGGCGTGTCGTCGTGCGCACGCTGTCCAAGGCGTGGGACGACTCGATCTTTTCCGAGTCCGCGCAGGCCGCGTTCTGGCAGGTGCTGTCGTTGCCCCCGCTGTTGCTGGGCTTGCTCGGCAGCCTCGCCTACATCGCGCCGCTGTTCGGGCCGGACACGCTGGCCACCATCGAGCACCGTCTGATCAGCGCGGCGAACAGCTTCTTTTCCCCGAGCATCGTCAATGAGATCGTCGCCCCCACCATCACCGACATCGTTCAGGGCGCGCGCGGCGAGGTGGTGTCGGTCGGCTTTGTCATCTCGTTGTGGGCAGGTTCGTCGGCGATCTCGGCATTCGTCGATTCGGTGGTCCAGGCTCACAGCCAGACCCCGCTGCGGCACCCGGTGCGACAGCGCTTTTTCGCGCTTGGCATCTACGTGGTCATGCTTGTCGCGGCCGTGATCGTCCTGCCGGTGCTCGCGGTTGGCCCGCAGAAGATCGCACAGTGGATCCCCGACAGCTGGGACAGCGTGCTCCAGTACGGCTACTACCCGATTCTGGGCATCGGGCTCGTGTTCGTCGTCACCGTTTTGTACCGGGTCTCATTGCCCAAGCCACTGCCGACGCACCGGCTGGTGCTCGGCGCCGTCCTGGCGACCATCGTCTTCCTGATCGCGAGTTTCGGCTTGCGCTTTTATCTGCGCTGGATCACCAGCACCGGCTACACGTACGGCGCCCTGGCCACACCCATCGCGTTCCTGCTGTTCGCGTTCTTCTTGGGATTCGCGGTCGTGATCGGCGCGCAGCTCAATAACGCCGTCGAGGAGCAGTGGCCGGCGCCGCAGACGCATGCCCGCCGACTGCGCTGGTGGCTGAAGACCCGCACCGGCGAAATCACCGGCACCGCGCCCACGCCGGACAACAGCGCCGCCGGCCGGGTCAGCCCTTCTTGAGCGCCTCGTAGATGCGCTTGCAGTCCGGGCAGACCGGCGACCCGGGCTTCGGCGAGCGCGTCACCGGGAACACCTCGCCGCAGAGCGCCACGACGTGCGTGCCCATCACCGCACTCTCGGCGATCTTGTCCTTCTTGACGTAATGGAAGTACTTCGGGGTGTCGCTGTCGGTCCCGTCGTCGACGCGTTCGTCGGTCTCGGTGCGTTCGATCGTCTGGGTCTGCATATCGCCATTGTGCCCGGTAAGACCCCCGTAAGAAACTGGCCTGCCCACCGGAGGCCAGGTGTGCAACAGTGGAGGTATGAAACACGGCCCTGAGCTGAGTTTCGACGACGATGGACGGCCCGTCCTCATCACCGCCGCGGCTCCCCCGTATGAGGTCGAGCAGCGCGAGCGGATCCGTAAATACGTGACGTTGATGGCGTTTCGCATTCCGGCATTGGTGTTCGCAGCGGTCGCCTTCGGCATCTGGCATAACGGGTTGATCTCTTTGCTGATCCTTTTGGCCTCCGTGCCCCTGCCGTGGATGGCTGTGCTGATCGCCAACGACCGCCCGCCGCGCCGAGCCGAGGAACCGCGCCGCTTCGCTCCCGGCAACCGCCGCACGCCCTTGTTCCCGACGGCTAACCGGGCTGCGCTCAGCCGTGGTATCGATGCCGATCCGCAACCGGAGCGATCGAATCCGGCGGCGACCGAGGAAGATTAGGGCAATCTAGCCCTATTCTCAGGACATTCTCAGGTCATCGGCGCATAGCCGCAGATCAGAGGGGTTACCCCGGTACATGCACGGGAACTTTGGGCGCGGTTCCGACGTTGGACTCCATGACAGTTCGAGGCGATCAGGAGGCCGCTATGGCAAATGCGACCGTTAGCCGGGTTGAGAGCGATCTGGACGCTCAGAGTCCAGCAGCCGACCTTGTCCGGGTGTATCTGAATGGCATCGGCAAGACGGCATTGCTCAACGCGGCGGACGAGGTAGAGCTGGCGAAGCGCATCGAGGCCGGCCTCTACGCCCAGCACCTCTTGGAGACGCGGAAGCGCTTGGGCGAGAACCGCAAACGTGAACTTGCGATGATTGTCCGTGACGGCCAGGCGGCGCGTAGCCACCTGCTGGAAGCCAACCTTCGGCTGGTGGTGTCGCTGGCCAAGCGCTACACCGGACGCGGGATGCCGCTGCTGGACCTCATCCAGGAAGGCAACCTGGGCCTGATCCGCGCGATGGAGAAGTTCGACTACACCAAGGGTTTCAAGTTCTCCACCTACGCTACGTGGTGGATCCGCCAGGCGATCACCCGCGGCATGGCAGACCAGAGCCGCACCATTCGGCTGCCGGTGCACCTGGTCGAGCAGGTGAACAAGCTCGCCCGCATCAAGCGGGAGATGCACCAGAACCTGGGTCGTGAGGCCACCGACGAGGAGCTGGCCGCCGAGTCGGGCATCCCGGTTGACAAGATCACCGACCTGCTCGAGCACAGCCGCGATCCGGTGAGCCTGGACATGCCTGTGGGCAGCGACGAGGAAGCGCCATTGGGCGACTTCATCGAGGATGCCGAGGCGATGTCGGCGGAGAACGCGGTGATCTCCGAGTTGCTGCACACCGACATCCGCCACGTGCTGGCGACTCTCGACGAGCGCGAGCAGCAGGTTATCCGACTGCGCTTCGGCCTCGACGACGGCCAGCCGCGCACTTTGGACCAGATCGGCAAGCTGTTCGGGCTGTCCCGCGAGCGGGTCCGCCAGATAGAGCGCGAAGTCATGGCCAAGCTGCGCAACGGCGAGCGTGCCGACCGCCTGCGGTCTTACGCCAGCTGACCTCCCTCCCCGTGTGCCCGCCGGCCGCACCCCGGCGGGCACACGGCTTTTTGCGCCCGCTTTTTGAGCGATCTCCGCGCCGGCCGGACCGGTAGACTCAGCTCGAACGAAGGGTGCCCTTATGAACGATCTGGTCGACACCACCGAGATGTATCTGCGGACGATCTACGACCTCGAGGAAGAGGGTGTCGTTCCGCTGCGGGCGCGCATCGCCGAGCGCCTCGAGCAAAGTGGTCCCACCGTCAGCCAGACCGTGTCGCGGATGGAGCGCGACGGGCTGCTGCACGTCGCCGGCGACCGCCATCTGGAGCTGACCGAGAAGGGCCGCATGCTCGCCGTCGCGGTGATGCGCAAGCACCGGCTCGCCGAACGCCTCCTGGTGGACATCATCGGCGTGCCGTGGGAGGAAGTGCACGCCGAGGCGTGTCGCTGGGAACACGTGATGAGCGAGGACGTTGAACGTCGGCTGGTTCAGGTTCTCAATCATCCGACGACATCGCCGTTTGGCAATCCGATCCCGGGTTTGGCCGAGCTCGGCGTCGACTTGCTCCCCGACGCGGAGGACGCCAGCCTGGTGCGGCTCACCGAGCTGCCCTCCGGTCCGCTGGTGGCCGTGGTGGTGCGCCAACTCACCGAACATGTGCAGGGCGACGTCACCCTCATCACCCGCCTGAAGGACGCCGGCGTCGTGCCTAACGCCCGCGTCACAGTGCAAACGAACCCAGCCGGGGGCGTGACGATCATCATCCCGGGCCATGAGCAGGTCGAGTTGCCCCACCACATGGCCCACGCCGTCAAGGTCGAGAAGGTCTAGCCCGCCCGCCGACCGAATTCCCGCCGTGGCGGCAGCTGCACGCCCAGTCGAGCAGCCAGCAGGTAGCCCGTCGCGGCCAGTTCCCGGATCTGCTCCGGCCGAAGACCCGACTGCAAGGCGGCGTCGAGCATGCCGGCCATCCGGTGTTCGTCCTCGCCGCGCAGCGCCGCTTCGAGCGCGACCCCTGCCAGCGGCCCGTCGCCTCTCGCATAGGCCGAGAAAGCCAGCAGCACAAGCGGTTCCACCCGCCATGGTTCAGGCAGTGCCCGCGACAGCACGCCCCACAACGCCTCGGCCTGCGCCGCGTTTTCGCCCACAGCCAGCGCGTACAGCGTGTCGCGGACGCGGATATCCGTCAGCGCGCATGCCAGTTCGATGAGCTGGTCATCCGAGAGTTCCGCTCCGTCGGCCACCTTGCCGGCCACCGCGATCGCCTGCTCCACGTTGCGACGGGCGCGGTCGGCGTCCTCGGGCTGCGCACCGGCAGCGGCGCGGAGCCGCTCGGCGATCAGGCCGGCCAGCCGCTCACAACGCGCTGCATCATCCGTGGCAACGACCGCTTGGAGCTCCTGGCGGCGAGCGTAGAGTCGTCGACCGTCGAGCACCGCCGCCATCGCCAGCGGCGACGCCGTCGGGTCCTCGACCGCTCCTGCCGCGCCGCAGCAGTCGGCGCAATGCCAACGGCCCCCGGCCGCGATCCGGTCGACAACATGGGTGGCGATCAGCACAATGCCCTGCGCCGCAAGGGCTTCGGTGAGTTCGGCTGTAAACTCCCGGAAGTCTTCGACGCATCCCGCGCACTGCGCGCCGAGAGCGTCCACGATCACGGCGATAGCGGCGTCGGGCCGCGCGGCGGCAGCCACCTCGGCGATGTGAGCGATGGTGTCGGTCATGTGGGTCGAGAGGTCGGCGCGAATCACGGGGCCGAGCTCGCCGCGGTCGAGAGCGACAAGCACCAGCGATTTCTCGGGTACGAAACCCAGCACGGCAGGCAACGCCGCGATCAGTGCGCCGGGCCGGTTGAACAGGAAGTCGGGTTGCGAAGTGGTCATGCGACGAATGTGACGGCCACCACCGTCTCCGATGTGGTCGGAAACCGCCGCCGCGCCCCTTGCTGTGGACGAAATCGCGTCTGCGGATAACCGCCCGCGACCGGCCGCGGATCGAGTTTGTTCACGCGCTATTGACGCCCTCGGCATGCGAGATTCCCGCAATCGGCGTACACCTCTACCTCATGGGTTCCATGCAGGAGTACGACCTCGTCGTCATCGGTTCCGGGCCGGGCGGCCAGAAGGCCGCGATCGCGGCGGCCAAGCTCGGCAAGTCGGTGGCGGTGATCGAACGCGGCCGCATGCTCGGCGGCGTTTGCGTGAACACCGGGACCATTCCGTCCAAGACGTTGCGTGAGGCCGTCGTGTACCTCACCGGCATGAGCCAGCGCGAACTCTACGGAGCCAGTTACCGGGTCAAGGAGAAGATCACCCCAGCCGATCTGCTGGCCCGCACCCAACACGTCATCACCAAGGAAGTCGACGTGGTGCGCAGCCAGCTGATGCGCAACCGCGTTGAGCTGTACACCGGCCACGGCCGGTTCGTGGACGAGCACACCGTGCGTATCGAGGATCCCAACCGCGCCGAGCGAGTTATGGTCAGCGGCCGCTATGTGATCATCGCCACCGGCACCAAGCCGGCCCGGCCCGCCGGTGTCGAGTTCGACGAGGAACGTGTGCTCGATTCCGACGGCATCCTGGATCTGAAGTCCATCCCGTCCTCCATGGTGGTGGTCGGCGCGGGCGTCATCGGCATCGAATATGCGTCGATGTTCGCCGCGCTCGGAACAAAGGTCACCGTCGTCGAGAAGCGCGACTCGATGCTGGACTTCTGCGATCCCGAGATCGTCGAGGCGCTGCGGTTCCACCTGCGTGATCTCGCCGTCACGTTCCGCTTCGGCGAGGAGGTGACCGCCGTCGACGTCGGCGCCGCCGGCACCGTCACCACGCTGGCCAGCGGCAAGCAGATTCCGGCCGAGACCGTGATGTATTCCGCGGGGCGGCAGGGCCAGACCGACCACCTTGACCTCGCAACCGCTGGCCTGGAAGCCGACAACCGCGGCCGGATCTTCGTCGACGAACAGTTTCAGACCAAAGTTGACCACATCTATGCGGTCGGCGACGTGATCGGGTTCCCCGCCCTGGCAGCCACGTCGATGGAGCAGGGCCGCCTCGCGGCCTACCACGCATTCGGCGAGCCGACGGCCGGGATCACCCCGTTGCAGCCCATCGGCATCTACTCCATTCCCGAGGTCTCCTACGTCGGCGCCTCTGAAGTTGACCTGACCAAGGACTCAATCCCCTACGAGGTCGGCGTGTCGCGTTACCGGGAGCTGGCACGCGGCCAGATCGCCGGCGACTCCTACGGCATGCTCAAGCTGCTGGTCTCCACCGAGGACCTCAAGCTGCTGGGCGTCCACATCTTCGGCACCGCCGCCACCGAGCTGGTGCACATCGGGCAGGCCGTGATGGGCTGCGGCGGCACCGTCGAGTACCTGGTCGACGCCGTGTTCAACTACCCGACGTTCTCGGAGGCCTACAAGGTCGCGGCGCTGGACGTGATGAACAAGATGCGCGCGCTCAACCAGTTCCGCAACTAGGGTCAACAGCCGTCGCTGAACGTCGCGGGGCCCGTGTCGCCCGGCCCGCCGGCCTCGGCCCTCATCAGCAGCGCGGTTACGGCGCCGTCGAAGGGCGGCGAATACGAGACGTCGTCGTTGCAGCCGCCGCCGTGGAAACCGCCGATCAGACCGACGACGGACGATCCGCTCAGCCACGGCGCACCGCTGGTACCGGCTGGCAGGCCCGCGCACGGCAGCGACGGAAACCCGCGGGGCCCGGTCGCGGTGTCGCCGCGGCATCCGATCGGCGTCCCGCCGACGCTGGCGGGATAGGCCGTGACGCTCACACGCGTGCCCTTCTGCGGGGCGGCACCCAGCGATAGCCCGCGTCCGACCACGGCCTCCACCGATCCCCCGCCGTCTCGGCTCACCCGCGCGACGGCGAAGTCGGCGATCGGATCCGTCGCGGATAGCCACCGCGGGTCCATATAGACCGAGCCGATCTTCCACGTCCCGGCGGGGCCGGAGTCGCCGCTGAAGCCGGGCACGAACGTGGCGTCGGACCCGCCGGCAAGACAGTGGGCGGCCGTCAGGATCAGGTCGCCGGAAACCGAATGGAGCACCGAGCCGGTGCAGGTGTGTTGGTCGGTGTTTCCGACGAAAACCGCCCCGATGAGCGGGTTGGCGTCGACCGGCGCGGCCGCGGGCGGCGGCAATGGAGGTGACGGACGGGCCACCGGCGGCCCGGGATGGCCACAGCCGGCCAGCGCCGGGAACATCGCGGCACCGGCCACCACAAGGCGCCGAAACCTTCCGAACCGCATGGTTGTCGATCATGCCTGAGCACGCCGAAGGCGGCGCGGCAGCGTGTTTTCTGCATGGAATCGGTGAGCCGGCTGTTGCGTTTCTGCATTTGCGGGTATCCGCGCTCGCAAAATCGCGGTGTCCGATGGCGTCCGCCGCGATCTGAGGGACACTAGACGTCACGGCACTGCGGAAGGAGGCGAAATTCATGGCTGCTGAGGACCAATACCGGCCGGAGCAGACCGGGATGTACGAGCTTGAGTTCCCCGCGCCGCAGTTGTCATCCCCCGACGGCCGTGGACCTGTGATGATCCACGCACTCGAAGGGTTCTCCGACGCAGGTCACGCGATACGGCTGGCAGCCAGGTATCTCAGGGACGCGCTGGATACGGAGCTGGTGGCGTCGTTCGCGATAGACGAGCTGCTGGACTACCGGTCGAGGCGCCCGCTGATGACGTTCAAGACCGACCACTTCACGAAGTACGAAGATCCTGAGTTGAGCCTGTACGCCCTGCACGACAGCGTGGGCACGCCATTTCTGCTGTTGGCCGGCTTGGAGCCGGACCTGAAATGGGAGCGGTTCATCACGGCGGTACGGCTGCTGGCCGAGCGGCTCGGGGTGCGCCAGACGATCGGCCTGGGCACCATCCCGATGGCAGTGCCGCACACCCGCGCGGTCACACTGACCGCACATTCCAACAACAAGGAGTTGATCGCCGATCACCAGCCGTGGGTTGGGGAGGTGCAGGTGCCCGGCAGTGCCTCCAACCTTCTCGAGTTCCGGATGGGTCAGCACGGCCATGACGTCGTCGGCTTCACCGTTCATGTCCCGCATTACCTCGCGCAGACGGACTATCCGGCAGCCGCCGAGGCCCTGCTCGAAGAGGTCAGCAAGGTGGGCTCACTTCAGATTCCGTTGGCGGCGCTGACCGAAGCAGCGGCCGAGGTGCGGGCGAAGATCGACGAACAGGTCAACGCGAGTCCCGAGGTGGCGCAGGTGGTGGCGGCGCTGGAGCGGCAATACGACGCGTTCGTCGCCGCGCAGGAAAACCGCTCATTGCTGGCCCGTGACGAAGATCTCCCGAGCGGCGAGGAGCTGGGCGCGGAGTTCGAACGCTTCCTAGCCGAACACAGCGGCGGCTTCTCCGACGGCTTCAGAGAGGGCGAAGACAAGCCCTAACCGACAGGCAAGACAAGCCCTAACCGACAGGCAAATAACCGACAGCGGCCCGCCCGCCCCGACCTGAAGTTGGCCATATGACCGCTCGCAAACGCAACCTGCGTCCGGTGCGCGAGGTGACACCGTCGCTGCAGTTCCGCACCATCCACGGCTACCGGCGGGCATTCCGGATCGCGGGCTCGGGTCCCGCGATCCTGCTGATCCACGGCATCGGCGACAACTCGTCCACGTGGGAAACCGTGCAGGCCAAGCTCGCGCAGCGGTTCACCGTGATCGCGCCCGACCTGCTGGGCCACGGCAAGTCCGACAAGCCGCGGGCCGACTATTCGGTGGCGGCGTACGCCAACGGCATGCGGGACCTGCTTGCGGTGCTCGACATCGAGCGGGTCACGCTTGTCGGCCATTCCCTGGGTGGCGGAGTCACGATGCAATTCGCCTACCAGTACCCACAATTGGTGGAGCGGATCGTCCTGGTTGGCACCGGAGGTGTGACCAAGGACGTCAACTTCGCGCTGCGGGTGGCGTCGCTTCCGATCGGCAGCGAGGCGCTGGCGTTGCTGCGGCTGCCCGGCGCGGTCCCGGCGCTGCAGTTGGCGGGGCGCATCATCGGCACCGTGCTCGGCGCGACGAGCTTCGCGCGCGACCTGCCCGACATGCTGCGGGTGCTCGCGGAACTTCCCGAGCCCACCGCGTCGGCGGCGTTCTCCCGCACGCTGCGCGCCGTCGTGGACTGGCGCGGCCAGGTGGTGACGATGCTCGACCGATGTTATCTCACTGAATCCGTTCCGGTGCAACTGATTTGGGGCAGACACGATTCGGTCATCCCGGTGAGCCACGCCCGGATGGCCCACGCGGCGATGCCGGGTTCGCAGTTGGAGATCTTCGACCGCGCGGGCCATTTCCCGTTTCATGACGACCCCGACCGCTTCGTCGAAGTGGTCGAGCGGTTCATCGATGCCACCGAGCCGGCCGAGTACGACCAAGACCTGCTGCGCAACCTGTTGCGCACAGGCATCAGCGAGAAGGCCATCACCGGGCCGCTGGACACCCGTGTCGCGGTACTTGATGCGATGAGCTCGGACGAACGCAGCGCGACCTGACGGCTGCAGCAGTGACGGCCTGACGCATATCGCCTACCGGGCTTACTGCGAGGCGGAGACCTTGCGGTGTGCGCGCATCGCCTCGATCTCGCGCTCGAAGTCGGCCGCCGACGAGAAGGACCGGTACACCGAGGCGAACCGCAGGTAGGCCACCTCGTCGAGGTCACGCAGCGGCCCGAGGATAGCCAGGCCAACTTCGTGACTGGGCACCTCCGGAGAACCCTTGGCCCGCACTGTGTCCTCGACCTGCTGCGCAAGCAGGTTGAGCGCGTCTTCGTCGACCTTGCGGCCCTGGCAGGCGCGCCGCACGCCGCGGATCACCTTTTCGCGGCTGAACGGCTCGGTGATCCCGCTGCGCTTGACCACCGCCAGTACCGCCGTCTCGACGGTGGTGAAGCGGCGGCCGCACTCGGGGCACGAGCGTCGCCGCCGGATGGCCTGGCCTTCGTCGGTTTCGCGGGAGTCGACGACGCGGGAATCGGGATGGCGGCAGAACGGACAGTGCATCACTGCTCCTTCACCGCGCCAACGATCCGGGGACTCAACCGCCTCCGAGACTACCTGCGGGCGCCCGAGCATGCCGCCGCCGTCAGCCCACCGGAGCGATGAGCGTCTGCCCGGCATCCAATGCCGCAGAGTCGAGTCGGTTGAGTTCTTTGATGCGCTCGACGACTTGGCCCACCGGCGCGTCGGGCGCCACCCTGGCTGCCAGCCGCTCGAGGTTGTCGCCGGCCTGAACCTGCACCACCGCCAGTTTGTCGGGGACCGCGGGGGCGGAGCCGCCGACACCGCCGGAGTGTGCCAGCGCCCCCAGCCAGACGGTGATCAGCGCCGCCATTCCGGCCAGCGCGATCGTCACGGCGGCGCTGACCGGCCGGCGGCGGTGCGGCGCCCGCGACGTCGCCACGCCGGTCCCCCGGAAGGCGACCGCCCCGCCCGCCGGCCGCGTTGGCGCCGGACGCCTGCGCCCGTTCGGTGACCTCGCCGGCCGATGGCCGACTGCCCGGCCCGCCGGCCGCAGCTCCACATCGGTGACCGTCATCTTCCTGCCCTCTCTCCCGCCCACCGGATCGCTCCTGTGTTCGAATATAGTCGACCATGCGTTCGAATCCGAACATTTGATCGATTTGTACCAGAGGGCACCGACAAGTCCGCGAGGACTCTGGGGCGGACACGGTAACGCGACACGCCTCGAACAAATGTTTGATGATGTCGTGCACGCGGACTACATTCAGCGGCATGAGCGACAGCAGCGACACATCGCGACCTACTCCCGACTCGGCGCTCACCCAGCGTCAGCGCAAAATCCTGGAAGTGATACGCGCCTCCGTGACCGGCCGGGGCTATCCCCCGAGCATCAGAGAAATCGGCGACGCGGTCGGCCTGACGTCCACGTCGTCGGTGGCTCATCAGCTTCGCACCCTGGAGCGGAAGGGCTACCTGCGGCGCGACCCGAATCGACCCCGCGCCGTGGACGTTCGAGGCGCCGACGAGGCCGCAACATCGGTTGGCACCGACGTCGCCGGATCGGATGCGCTGCCGGAGCCGACGTTCGTGCCGGTGCTGGGCCGCATCGCCGCGGGCGGCCCGATTCTCGCCGAGGAAGCCGTCGAGGACGTCTTCCCCCTGCCGCGTGAACTCGTCGGCGACGGATCGCTGTTCCTGCTGAAGGTGGTCGGTGAATCGATGATCGACGCGGCGATCTGCGATGGCGACTGGGTGGTGGTCCGACAGCAGAGCGTCGCAGACAACGGAGACATCGTCGCCGCGATGATCGACGGCGAGGCCACGGTGAAGACGTTCAAGCGCACCGGCAATCAGGTCTGGCTGATGCCGCACAACCCGGCATTCGACCCGATTCCCGGCAACGAGGCCGCGATCCTCGGCAAGGTCGTCACGGTTATCCGCAAAATCTAGATTCCGGGCGCCTTCGGCCCCGATGCGGCACTGTGGTGGTATGGCCGCCGATTTCCCGCGTCGTGGAAGGCGCCTGTTGTGGGCATCGGGATTCGCGTTGGCGATCGCTGTGCCCGCGCTCACCGCAGTTCCCGGCCACGTCGACGTGATCGCCGGGTGTCCGGTGAATGAAGTCCCCAATCCGCGCGGCTACGGCTGCGTACCGGTCCTTGCTCGTGGCGGTGCCGTCGTCGGCGCCCCGACCGAGCACGAACTCAGTGTCTGCCACGGCGGCAACCTCTACTTCTGCATCGACCCGTACGCCGTGCCGTAGCTGGCTACCGGGCTGCACTGGCAGGCCGGGGCCGTCAGACACCCAGGCTGCGGCCGATGATCTCCTTCATGATCTCGGTCGTCCCGCCGTAGATCGTCTGCACCCGCGAGTCGAGGAACGCCCGCGCTATGCCGTATTCGCGCATGTAGCCGTAGCCGCCGTGCAGTTGCAGGCAGCGGTCGATCAGCCGCACCTGCGCCTCGGTCGAGTACCACTTGGCCATCGCGGCCTGCTCGGCGGTGAGCTTCTCGTCGAGGTGCAGCCGGATGAATTCATCGACCATGATCCGCACTGCGGTGGCCTCGGTCGCCAACTCGGCCAATAGGAAGCGACTGTTCTGGAAGCTGCCGACCGGCTTACCGAAGGCCTTGCGCTCCTTTGTGTATTCGAGGGTCGACTCCAACACCTGCTCCATCGCAGCCGCGGCCATCACCGCGATCGACAGCCGCTCCTGCGGCAGGTTCTGCATGAGGTAGACGAAGCCCTGGCCTTCGTCACCGAGCAGGTTCGCCGACGGTACCCGCACGTCGTTGAAGGACAACTCGGCCGTGTCCTGCGCGTCCAGGCCGATCTTGTCCAGCTTGCGACCGCGCTCGAAGCCCTCCATACCCCGCTCGACCACGAGCAGGGAGAATCCCAGCGCGCCCTTGTCGGGACTGGTCTGCGCGACCACGATCACCAGGTCGGAGTTGATCCCATTGGTGATGAAGGTCTTCGCGCCGTTGAGCACCCAGTCATCGCCGTCTCTGACCGCCCGGGTTTTGATGCCCTGCAGGTCGCTTCCGGTACCTGGTTCGGTCATCGCGATGGCAGTGATCAGCTCGCCGGTGCAGAACTTCGGGAGCCAGCGTTGCTTCTGCTCGTCGTTGGCGAGGCGCATCAGATACGGCGCGATGACGTCGTTGTGGAGGCCGAAGCCGATCCCGCTGAACCGGCCGGCGGTGGTTTCCTCGGTGATGATCGTGTTGTAGCGAAAGTCCGGGTTACCGCCGCCGCCGTACTCCTCAGGCACCGCCATGCCCAGAAAGCCCTGCTTGCCGGCCTCCAACCACACCCCGCGGTCGACGATCTTGTCCTTCTCCCACTCCTCGTGGTATGGCGCGACGTGGCGTTCGAGGAAGGACCGGTAGGACTCGCGGAACAGCTCGTGCTCGGGCTCGAAGAGCGTGCGCTCGTACATGACGGCTTTGCCCATGGGATGACCTCCGGTGTACGGGGAACTTTGCCGACCAACGTATACCAACCGGATGGTTGGGTGGGAACCGGCGCCCGGTCCTACGACGCCGCCTACAGTCACGGCCATGGCCGAAACGATCACCGTGCGGGAGCGCGGGCGCCTGATCGAGTTTTCGTTCGAGGACATGCTTCGCTATGCCGGGCCGCACTCGCCCGGCGGCGTGGCCCATGCATTCAAGGCGCTGCAACGCGCGATCGCGGTCCTGTCGCCCGACGTGCCGCCGCAACGCAGGTCGATCGCCGTCCGCACACCCTTCCAGGGCCCGGGCGCCCGCGACGGGTTCGAGGCGGTGACCAGGGCCGTCACCGATGGCCGGTACATCGTCGACACCACGCTGGCCCGGCCCGGGCTCGGCCGGCTGCGCCAGAGTTTCGTGTTCGAGGTCGGCATCGGCGACCGGACGGTGACGCTGCTGCTGCGCGACGGGTTCGTCACCGACGAGTTCATCGATCTGGCGGGCAAAGCTGCGCGCAGCGAGGCCGAGGAGTCCCGCCTCGACGAGCTCAAAGCGCAGCTGGCGCAACGGGTGATGGGGGCGCCGGCCGAGCACGTCTACGACGTCGCGAACTGACGCAGGCTGGCCGCCAGCGCCACCGGCACGCGCGCCCTGATCCGGGTGCCGTCGGCGCTGTGTTCGGACTGCTGGACCCGTCCGTCGGCGTGCACTCGTGCGACGAGATCGCCGCGGTCATAGGGGATGACGACATCGACCGGAGTATCGGTGGGCGCGACGAGCCGGGACATCTGGGCCCGCAACGCGTCGACGCCCTCCCCGGTGCGGGCCGAGACGAATACCGCGTCCGGCAGTGCCCTGCGCAGCTTGGCCAACGTCAAGTCGCTCGCGGCGTCGACCTTGTTGACCACCAAGAGCTCCGCCGCCCCGTGTCCGTCGTGATCGGCGACAACCTCGCGGATGACCTGTCGGACCGCGTCGATCTGCGCCAGCGGATTGGGGTCGGAACCATCGACGACGTGCACCAGCAGGTCGGCGTCGACAACCTCCTCGAGCGTCGACCGGAACGCCTCGACCAACTGGGTCGGCAGGTGCCGGACGAACCCGACGGTGTCGGTCAGCACGAAGGGCCGTCCGTCGTCGAACTCACCGCGCCGTGTGGTCGGCTCCAAGGTCGCGAAGAGCGCGTTCTGTACCAGCACACCGGCACCCGTCAGCGTGTTGAGCAGACTGGACTTGCCGGCGTTGGTGTAGCCGACGATCGCTATCGACGGCACCTCGCTGCGCAGCCGGCGACCGCGTTGGGTGTCGCGGGCGTGCTTCATGGCCTTGATGTCGCGGCGGAGCTTGGCCATCCGCTCACGGATGCGGCGCCGGTCGGTTTCGATCTTCGTCTCGCCGGGGCCGCGCAGGCCCACCCCGCCGGTGCCGCCGCCGGCACGGCCGCCGGCCTGCCGCGACATCGATTCGCCCCAGCCGCGCAGCCGCGGAAGCATGTACTCCATCTGGGCCAGCGACACCTGCGCCTTGCCTTCCCGGCTGGTCGCGTGCTGGGCGAAGATGTCGAGGATCAGCGCCGTACGGTCGACTACCTTGACCTTGACCGCCTTCTCCAGCGCGGTCAGCTGCGCCGGGCTCAGTTCGCCGTCGCAGATGACGGTGTCGGCACCGGTGGCGACGACGATCTCGCGCAGCTCCTTGGCCTTACCCGAGCCGATGTACGTCGACGCGTCGGGCTTGTCGCGGCGCTGGATCAACCCTTCCAGCACTTCGGATCCGGCGGTTTCAGCGAGTGCGGCCAACTCGGCGAGGCTGGCCGCGGCGTCTGCCGCGCTGCCCTCGGTCCATACACCGACCAGCACGACCCGCTCCAGGCGCAGCTGGCGGTATTCGACCTCGGAGATGTCGGTGAGTTCGGTCGACAGGCCTGCGACGCGGCGCAGCGCCGAGCGGTCCTCGAGCGCGAGCTCACCCGAGCTCGGTGTGTCGTCAAACGGAAATTCTGGATGTGTCATAGCCAATAACAGATGGTGCACGGCGCACCCGCGCCGCGCATCCGAATTAACGCTGCTGGGAGCGCCACCATTCCTCCGACAACTCGCCGCGCGCGACCAACACCGACGGCCCGCGCAGGTAACTCGTCGCGTCGGTGACCGTGACCTCGACCTCGCCGCCGGGGATCCGGACCGTCAGCGACCCCGTCGACGCGCCCGTGCATACCAGCGCTGCCACCGCGGCGGCGACGGTTCCCGTTCCGCACGAACGGGTTTCTCCGACGCCGCGCTCGTGTACCCGCATCGACACGGCACCGTCACGCGGGGCGGTGACGATCTCGACGTTGACCCCCTCGGGGAACTGCCGGCGGTCGAATGACACCGGCGCGCCGACGTCGAGGACAGCCAGCTCGCCGGCGGTCAACGCGGGATCGACGCACGCCAGGTGTGGGTTACCGACGTCGACCGCCACGCCGCGGAACCGCCGGCCGCCGACGACCGCCTCCCCGGTGCCGACCTGGTTGGCCTTGCCCATCTCCACGGTCACGTCGGCGAACGTGTCGTCGACGCGATGCAGCTGCACCGGCCGCGGACCGGCCAGCGACCCGACGACGAACTCGTCGCGCGTCTCCAGCCCGTTGGCGCGCAGGTAGTGCGCAAACACCCGGACGCCGTTTCCGCACATCTGCGCGATGGACCCGTCGGCGTTGCGGTAGTCCATGTACCAGTCGCCCGGCCGCACGCCTTCGGGCAGCCGCTCGAGCACGCCCGCGGCGACAGCCGCGTCGGCGGTCGTCACCCTCAGCACGCCGTCGGCGCCCAGCCCGCGGCGGCGATCGCAGAGCGTCGCCACCGCGGCGGGTGTCAGGGATATCTCCGCCGTCAGGTCGGCGAGCAGCACGAAGTCGTTCTGCGTGCCGTGGCCCTTGACGAAGATCACCTGCTCAGGATACGTGTCGCCACGCTCGCACAGTGGCCTCGACGTTGGCGGCCGGTGCGTCGGCGCCGTTGAGCCAGCCGATGCGGTGGTCACGGCGGAACCACGAGCGCTGCCGCCGGACGTACCGCCTGGTGCCGGCGTACGTCTGCTCCCGTGCCGCGGCCAGTGCTTCGGGTCCTCCGCCGGCATCGAGCGCGGCGATCACCTGGGCGTATCCCAGGGCCCGGGACGCGGTGACGCCGTCGCGCAGGCCATGACGCAGTAGCCCGGAGACCTCGTCGACCAGCCCCTCGGCGAACATCCGCTCGGTGCGCTGAGCCAGCCGCTCGTCGAGTTCAGCCGTCTCCCGGTCTAATCCGACGATCGCCGTGTCCCAGCGCGGTGCGCCGATGACGGGTGCCGATGCCGCGAACGGCCGGCCGGTCAGCTCCACGACCTCCAGCGCGCGCACGATGCGCCTGCCGTCGGTCGGCTGAATCGCGGTCGCGGCGACGGTATCGCGGCGGGCCAGTTCGGTGTGCAGCTCGGCCGCCCCCACCTCGGAAAGCCTGCTCTCCCAGCGGCCACGGACCGCGGGGTCGGTGGCCGGGAAATCCCAGTTGTCCAGAAGCGACTGAACGTACATCATCGAGCCGCCCACGACGACTGGCACCGCGCCGCGCGCCGCGATCCGCTCGACGTCGGCCGCGGCGGCGCGCTGGTAGTTCGCGACTGTCGCGGTCTCGATGACATCGAGCACGTCGAGCTGATGGTGCGTGATGCCGCCCCGTTGCGCGACGGTCAGCTTCGCGGTACCGATGTCCATGCCGCGGTAGAGCTGCATCGCGTCGGCGTTGACGATCTCGCCACCGACTCGCTCCGCGACAGCCAGCGCCAGCTGTGATTTGCCCGAGCCGGTCGGCCCAACGATCGCGATCGGTCGGCTGATGGTCATGGCTGCCAGATGCCGGCGAAGTAGCCGACGCCGTACGGTGCGCCGCGGTACAGCTCCTTGGCGCAGCGCGGTCCCGGTTCTGTCAACCCGGCCAGGACCTGCCAGGCGACGCGGCCGGTGATCGACGCAGGCAGCCGGCCCAGGGTGGCGAGGTCGCCGGCGCCCAGCGCGTCGTCGAGCGCAGCCTGCACAGCGACGGAGGCAGGGTCGTGACCGCCGGGGGCCGACGGAGTCAGCGTGTGAGCGCCATCGGCGACGATCAGCGCGCCGATCGGCTCCGCCGGCTCGTCGACGGCGGCCCGCAGCGCCCGCCCGCGGGCCGCCGCGGTGTCGGCGTCGTGGTCGTGGGCGAACACGTGAACCTCCGCACGGGCGTGCGGACGGACCAAGCCGCGCAGCCACCCGGTGATCAGTGCGCACAGCGGCAACCGGTCCATCCCCGCTGCGGTGGGCGACATCCCCACTGGCACGTCGACGCCGTACCCGGCGAAGGTGCCGGCCGAGTCGCGGCCGACGACGGTGTCGGCGCCGTCGACGCCGACCGCGAGCCACCGGTCCGGCAACGTCGCGGCCGCCGCGAACACGGCCTCCCGCAGATCCGCGATTTCGTCGGCGGCGGCGCCGGCCAGGTCGGGAATCAGCACCGGCGCGGACGGGATGATCGCGATGGCCGTCAGCACGGGTTCACGCTAACGCTTCCGCCGGTTTCTGCGACGCGGCTGCGGCGCCACGGGCGAGCGCCGCGGTGGAAAAGACCATGACCACGACCGCCAGCCCGAGCGCTGAGTAGCCGGCCCGGTGGGTGTGGAGCGTCTCGCCGAGCACCACGATGCCCAGCACAGAGCCGACGATGGGTTCGGCGACCGTCATGGTCGGCAGCGACGCGGTCAGCGAGCCGGCGCGAAATGACGACTGCTGCCAGGCCGTGGCGGCGATCGCGACGAGCGCCCACACGTACAGTTCCGGCGTGCGCAGCAGCGCCCATAGGCCGTGGTCGATTCGGTGGACCACACCCTTGGTCAGCACCGCGAACACGCCCCACAGCGCACCGGAGACGAAACCCAGCAGCACGGC
Organism: Mycobacterium sp.; assembly: GCF_035314905.1. Classification (GTDB taxonomy): domain Bacteria; phylum Actinomycetota; class Actinomycetes; order Mycobacteriales; family Mycobacteriaceae; genus Mycobacterium. Next base: position 16,768 of record NZ_DATFYW010000097.1, on the reverse strand, counting down.
ACTCACCGGCCCGGACCACACGCGGGCCCCTAGCACGCAAAGCACCAGCAGCGGACCCAGGACGGCGACCACGCCGGCCCAGACCTCCAGCGACCCCCGCGCATGCCCCGCCGCGGGGTTGCCGACCGTCACGATCACCGCGACGCTGGTGGCCAGCAGCACCGCCCAGGCCCACTCCCACCGCGTCACCCTGCGGTGTGCCAGCTTGGCGCTGATCGGAATGGCGAACAACAGGGACGTCACGAGCAATGCCTGGACCAGCAGTACCGACCCGAATCCCAGCGCGGCGGCCTGCAGCGCGAAGCCGAGGGCGGCCACCAGGCTGCCCAGCCACCACTGGGTGTTGCGCAACAGCTTGGCGAACAGCCCGATGTGGCTCACCGGCTCATCGGTGACCGCGTGGGCCGAACGCTGGTGGATGACGTCGCCGATCGCGATGAACAACGCGGCGGCAAGGGCGAGCACGGCGGCGATGTCCGCCTTCGCCATGAGGACCTCCTGACCGGTCTTGCAGACTACATGCAACCCCGGTCGTGAATGCAACGCCAACGCGCAGGTATGACGCGCGGCGACCTGCTTCAATAGCTGGGTCGGAACGGCCTGTGGCCGGGTCGGCGAGAGCTATTGGGCGCCGCGACGCGCGGCAGGTGTGCGGGTACCCCTCCCGCGCGGAGGTATGACCAGATGACCGACAGCCAACCCGATCAGACGGCGCCGGCTCCCAAGCCGGCTCCCAAGCCGATCCCGCATCCTCTACCGCATCCGGCCCTCCCGCCCGGCGCGCGGCTGCCATCCCAGTCCAGCGATCCGCACCGGTTTGGCCGCGTGGATCCCGACGGCACCGTGTGGCTGATCACGTCGGCCGGCGAGCGGGTGATCGGGTCGTGGCAGGCCGGCGAACCCGAGGCGGCATACGCGCATTTCGGCCGCCGCTATGAGGACCTGTCCACCGAGGTCGATCTGCTGGAGCGCCGGCTGGCGTCGGGGACCGGCGACGCCCGCAAGATCAAGAGCACGGCCGCCGGGCTGTCCGAGGGGCTGCCCACCGCCGCGGTTCTCGGCGACGTCGACGCGCTCGCGGTGCGGCTTGAGGCCATCCGGGACCACGCCGAGGAAACCGCGCAGGCGGAGAGGGCGCGACGCGAAAAGCATCGGGCCGAACAGGTCGCCCGCAAGGAGGCGCTGGCTGCCGAAGCCGAAGATCTGGCGGCCAATTCGATGCAGTGGAAGGCCGCCGGCGACCGGCTGCGCGCCATCCTCGACGAGTGGCGCACCATTTCCGGCGTCGACCGAAAGACCGACGACGCGCTGTGGAAGCGGTACGCGGCGGCCCGCGAGACGTTCAACCGCCGCCGCGGGTCGCACTTCGCCGACCTGGACCGCGAGCGCGTCGGCGCCCGCCAGGCCAAGGAGCAGCTGTGCGCGCGGGCCGAGGAGCTGGCCGATTCGACGGACTGGGGCGCGACGGGCGCGGCGTTCCGCGAGCTGCTTACGGAATGGAAGGCCGTGGGGCGGGCGTCCAAGGAAGCCGACGACGCGCTGTGGCAGCGGTTCAAGGCGGCCCAGGACAGGTTCTTCACGGCACGCAACGCCGCCAGTGCGGAACGCGACGCCGAGCTACATGCCAACACCGAGGCCAAGGAACGGCTGCTGGCCCAGGCCGAGAAGCTCGACACCGGCGACCTGGACGTGGCCCGTGCTGCGCTGCGGTCCATTGCCGAGAAGTGGGAAGCGATCGGCAGGGTGCCGCGGGAACGGACAGCCGAGCTGGAGCGGCGGCTGCGTGCCGTCGAGAAGAAGGTGCGCGAGGCTGCCGAGTCGGGGTGGACCGACCCGCAGGCGGCGGCGCGCGCCGAGCAGTTCCGTGCTCGCGCCGAGCAATTCGAGCGGCAGGCGCAGAAGGCGCTGGCCGCCGGCCGCACCGCGGATGCCGAGGCGGCAAAGGCGAGCGCCGAGCAGTGGCGGCAGTGGGCCGAGGCCGCGGCCGACGCGCTCGGCAAGAACCGCTAGGCCTCGTCGGGGCCGTTGTCGTCGAGGCTCTCGAGGAAGGCCTTGGACTGCCGCTCGGCTGCGGCGCGGCGCCGTTCCTCTTCCGCGGCGAGATGAACCGCGGTGCGCGACCACACCACCCTCGCCCAGTGGAACGTCAGAAGAATCACCATCAACCAGGCCAGGATAAGGCCGAAGCCGGGGCCGGGGTGGCCGGCGCCGGCGGTCTGCCGTGACCACACGGCGAGCATGCCGGCCGGGATGGCGAGCGCCGAGCCGGCCAACGCGATCCAGGCCAGTACCCATCGGCGGGTCAGCAGCGCCAGCATCGAGAACCCCACGCTGAACACCAGCGCCAGCCAGGTGAACACCCGCGACGGGAGCGCGACCGCTGCGTGTGCGGCGGCCGGGCCGCCGATCAGCGCGTCCCATCCTCTGGCGCCACCGGTGTGCGGCAGCGCGAACGACCCGAGCAGCACGAACACCAGGATCGCGACGACGAGAGCCCGCCGGCCGGGGTCGATCTCGCCGGCCACCCGACGCTCGGCGGCGTCGATGTCCCTCTTGAACGCGTCGAAGTCGTCGTTGTTCTTGCCGGTCACGTCGGGTCCCCGATCCGGGGCATGCCCAGCCCGACGCCGCTGGGGCGGCGGCCGGCCTCGTGGGCGTCACCGGCCCGTGTGCGCCGGTGGGCGAGCAGCGAACCGTCGGCGATCAGGTGGTGCGGCGCGGCGCCGGTGATTACCGCGGTGACGAGGTCTCCCGGGCGGATCGCCCTGCCGTGGGGCGCGAAGTGCACCAGCCTGCCGTCGCCGGCGCGTCCGCTCATCCGCGCGGTGCGGTCATCTTTGCGGCCCTCCCCCGCAGCCACCAAGACCTCGACGGTCGTTCCCACTTGAGCGCGGTTTTCCTCGAGCGAGATTCGCTCCTGCAGCGCAAGGAGACGCTCGTAGCGTTCTTGGACAACGGCTTTGGGCAATTGGCCGGGCATTTCCGCGGCGGGCGTGTCGGGCCGCGTTGAGTACTGGAACGTGAACGCGGCCGAGAACCGGGCCTGCTCGACGACGTCGAGCGTCGCCGCGAAGTCGTGCTCGGTTTCGCCGGGAAAGCCGACGATCAGGTCCGTGGTGATCGCGGCGTGCGGCATCGCGGCGCGCACCTTCTCGATGATGCCGAGGTAGCGTTCGGTGCGGTAGGAGCGTCGCATCGCACGCAGGACCCGGTCGGAGCCCGACTGCATCGGCATGTGCAGGGCCGGGCACACGTTGGCGGTATCGGCCATCGCGTCGATCACGTCATCGGTGAACTCGGCCGGATGCGGCGAGGTGAAGCGAACCCGCTCCAGCCCGTCGATGCCCCCGCAGGCCCGCAGCAGTTGCGCGAACGCGCCTTTGTCGCGGGGCAGTTGCGGGTCGGCGAACGAGACACCGTAGGCGTTCACGTTCTGGCCCAGCAGCGTGACCTCGAGCACGCCGGCCCCGACCAGCGACCTGACTTCGGCAAGGATGTCGTCGGGGCTGCGGTCGACCTCCTTGCCGCGCAGCGACGGCACGATGCAAAACGTGCAGCTGTTGTTACAACCGACCGAGATGGAAACCCATGCGGCGTATGCCGATTCGCGGGCCGCGGGCAGCGCCGAAGGGAATTCCTGCAGGGCCTCCGCGATTTCAACCTGGGCTTCGCGGTTGTGCCGCGCGCGTTCCAGCAGCACCGGCAGAGCGCCGATGTTGTGGGTGCCGAACACGACGTCAACCCAGGGCGCCTTGCGCAGCACCGTGTCGCGGTCCTTCTGGGCCAGGCAGCCACCCACGGCGATCTGCATGCCGGGATCGCGCTGCTTGCGAGGCGCCAGGTGGCTGAGGTTGCCGTAGAGCTTGTTGTCGGCGTTCTCCCGGACCGCGCAGGTGTTGAAGACAACGACGTCCGCGTCGCAGCCGTCCGGTGCCCTGCGGTAGCCGGCGGACTCCAGCAATCCGGCCAGCCGCTCGGAGTCGTGGACGTTCATCTGGCAGCCGTAGGTGCGGACCTGGTAGGTCCGCGCCGGTGCCACCGAGGCACCCTCGCACGAAGAGGCAACACGCGCAGCCACCCCAGTCACATGCCCATCGTACGTATGCGCCGGAGAGGGAAATTCGCCCGCCGAGTCAAGCTGTGGGTTCCCTGGGTAGGGTCAAATCATGGCGGATGCCGCGTCAGCGATACACGGCGCATCGACTCCGATGGTGTCGCTGCGCGGGGTGGACAAGCATTTCGGCAGCTTGCACGTGCTCAAGGACATCAATCTCGACGTGCAGCGCGGCGAGGTCGTCGTGATCCTCGGCCCGTCGGGATCGGGCAAGTCCACGCTGTGCCGCACAATCAACCGGCTGGAGACCATCGATGCCGGCACCATCAGCGTGGACGGAGTGCCGCTGCCGGCGGAGGGACGGGAACTGGCGCGGCTGCGTTCCGACGTCGGGATGGTATTCCAGTCGTTCAACCTGTTCGCCGACAAGACGATCCTGGAGAACGTGACGCTCGCGCCGATCAAGGTGCGCAAGCTGCCCCGTGATCGCGCCCACGAGAACGCGATGGCGCTGCTGGAGCGGGTGGGCATCGCCGATCAGGCCGACAAGTATCCCGCGCAGCTGTCGGGCGGCCAACAGCAGCGGGTGACGATTGCGCGGTCACTGGCGATGAACCCGAAGGTGATGCTGTTCGACGAGCCGACCAGCGCGCTGGACCCGGAGATGATCAGCGAGGTGCTGGGCGTGATGGTGCGGCTCGCGGCGGACGGCATGACGATGCTGGTGGTCACCCACGAGATGGGCTTTGCGCGGCGCGCCGCCGATCGGGTGGTGTTCATGGCCGACGGGGCAATCGTCGAGTCGGCCGGGCCCGCGGCGTTCTTCGAGTCACCCCGGACCGACCGGGCGAAGGACTTCCTCGGCAAGATTCTCCACCACTGAACCCCGAGCAGACAGCTCGGCGATTCGATCGGCAGCCTCAGGTGCGCCGCCGGTCCAACTCGAGCGCCAGTTCGGTGCCGACGGTGTCGAACGCCATCGTCTGGCTGTAACCGCGCCGCGAAAGCATTCCGACGAGCCGACGGGCCACCTTCGCCTCGTCCCCGTCGAGGTTTTCGCGCCGCAGCCGCTTTCGCACGAGCTCGACCGCTTTGTCGCGCTCGGCACCGGCGTCTATGCCGTCCAGTGCCGCACTGATCACGTCGTCGCCGACACCCTTTGTCCGCAGCTCGGCGGCCAACGCCCGCTTACCTTTTCCGGCGTTGAGCCGACGCAACCGCACCCACTGCTCGGCGAAGTCGGCGTCGTCGACCAGACCGACCGCGCCGAGGCGGTCGAGCACACGATTGCTCACGTCGTCGGGATAGCCGCGTTTCGCCAACTGCCCGGCGAGTTCGGCACGGGTGCGGGCCCGCGCGAGGAGCAGGCGCAGACACAACGCCCGCGCCTGCTCCTCGCGGGCCACCGGCCCGTCAGAAATCGACGGGGGCGGGCAGGACTTCGTCATCGGTCAGCACCGCACCAATGCCGAGCTTTTCCTTGATCTTCTTTTCGATCTCGTTGGCGACGTCGGCGTTTTCCATCAGGAAGCTGCGGGCGTTCTCCTTGCCCTGGCCCAGCTGCTCCCCCTCGTAGGTGAACCACGAGCCGGACTTGCGGATGAAGCCCTGCTCGACACCCATGTCGATGAGCGAGCCTTCGCGGCTGATGCCCTTGCCGTAGAGGATGTCGAACTCGGCCTGCTTGAACGGCGGCGACACTTTGTTCTTGACGACCTTGACCCGGGTGCGGTTGCCGACCGCGTCCGTGCCGTCCTTGAGAGTCTCAATTCGCCTGACGTCCAGGCGAACTGAGGCATAGAACTTCAACGCCTTGCCACCCGTCGTCGTCTCTGGACTCCCGAACATCACCCCGACCTTCTCCCGCAGCTGGTTGATGAAGATCGCGGTGGTGCCCGAATTGCTCAACGCACCAGTCATTTTCCGCATCGCCTGGCTCATCAGTCGGGCTTGCAGGCCGACGTGACTGTCTCCCATCTCGCCCTCGATCTCGGCGCGCGGCACCAGCGCCGCCACCGAGTCGATGACCAGGATGTCCAGTGCGCCGGACCGCACCAGCATGTCGGCGATCTCCAGCGCCTGCTCACCGGTGTCGGGCTGGGACACCAGCAGCGAGTCGGTGTCCACGCCGAGCCTCTTGGCGTACTCGGGGTCCAGTGCGTGCTCAGCGTCGATGAACGCCGCGATGCCGCCGGCCGCCTGGGCATTGGCCACCGCGTGCAACGCGACGGTGGTCTTGCCCGAGGATTCCGGACCGTAGATCTCGACGATCCGGCCGCGCGGCAGCCCTCCGATGCCCAGCGCCACGTCCAATGCGATCGAGCCGGTGGGGATGATGGAGATCGGCTGACGCACCTCGTCGCCGAGCCGCATCACCGAACCTTTGCCGTGACTCTTCTCGATCTGCGCTATCGCCAGCTCGAGGGCCTTTTCACGGTCAGGGGCCTGCGTCATGAGTCATGCCTCTCTAAGTAGTCGTGTCCGGTTGATCGGTTATCGATCAGTTGGTCGTGACGCTAGAGGCAGGCACCGACAAGTCGGCCTGACCAGCATCTCGCCGTCGAACAGTGATCACTGTAGACGAACGTGTGTTCGACTCAAGCTGACACGCCGTGGTCGCGCCGAGCATGACATGAAATCCTGCGACACGAACGCGACACGAACGCGACACGAAGGAGTCACCACTCGGCGCGGGGGACGTCGAAGTCCGCGCACAGCGCCCGCCAAACATCGCGCGGGTCGGCGCCGTCCTCGATCGCCTGCGCGGCCGTGCGCCCGCCGAGGCCCGTCAGCACATGGTCGACGAGCACCGAGGCGCCGCGGACAGGGCCGAACTGCCCCTCGACGAGCTCGCGGAATTCCGTCAGCCGCACATTTCCACGCTACCGGGCCTGGGCCAGCGCCTCCTGGCACACGCGTACCGGATCGGCGACCCCGGCTATGCTCGCGCCGGCCCGCCGCGCAGCGTCGCGGTAACGCGGTGACGACAGCACGGCACCGACCGCGTCGACCAGCGCGTCCGGTGTCAGGGGCCGGACCAGACGTGCACTGCCCTGTCGCACAACACGATTCGCCATCTCCCACTGGTCGCCACCGCCGGGCACCACCACCAGCGGCACTCCGGCCAGTAGCGCCTTGGACACCATGCCGTGCCCACCACCGCAAACCACCACGTCGGCATGCGCCAGCAGTTCGTCCTGCCGCCCCAGCCCGGCGACCGCCCACGGCGGCACCGACACATCGCGACCGTTCAGCCGCGACAGCACCACCCGAGCGCCGTCCGGCAGCGTCCTGCCCGGCACCAGCGATTCGAGCGCGACCTGCGCCAAGCCGAGAGCGCCCGTCAGAGCCGTCGACGGCGCCACCACCACCACGGGCCCGAAGCCGGGTGGAATCTCGAGCACCGCCTCGGTGGGCTCGAAGTGCAGCGGCCCGACCACCACGGCTTCCGGCGGCCAGTCCGGCCGCGCCACCTCCAGCGCCGGCAGCGTCGCGATCAGCCGCCGCAACGGATCGACCCCCGCAGCCGGCAGTCCGATCCCCACCCGCGCCTCGGCGCGCTGCCGCTGCCCCGCCCGCAGTGACCGGGCCGTCAGCGTCCGCATCAGCGCGTCGCGCAGCCGCCCTCGCACACCAACGCCGGGAGCCAGCCCGCTACCCACCGGAGGCAGCCCCTTCGACGGCAGATACAGCGGATGCGGGTTCAGCTCCACCCACGGCAGACTCAGCAGTTCGGCAGCCAGCGCGCCGCACGCCGTGATTACGTCGGACACGATCAGGTCGGGCGCCAGCTCGTGCAGCCGCGCCGCGTTGAGCACCGCCATCCGCGCGGCGCGTCGGTGAATCTTGGCGCCGGCGTCGCTGTCGTCATCCGCAGGGGTGGGATCGAGCCCGTCGAGCTCGACGGCGTCGACGCCGGCCACGCGCGGGGCGTCCAGCCATTCCACTCCGGTCAGCAGCGTCGGTGTGTCGCCGGCCGCCAGAAACTTCAAACACAGCGCGATCGCCGGAAACGAGTGCCCCGGGTCTGGTCCGGCGACGACGGCCACCCGCATCCGCCTACCCTGCCACAGCCGCGACCCACTACGCTGACGGCCATGACCGACCAGCCGCTGGAGCAAACCGCTGTCGCCACGCCAACCCAGATCGTCGAAAGCTTCCTCTACGCAATACGTGACGAGAACTACGACGCCATGCTGGCGGCGCTGGACGACGACGTGGTCTATCACAACGTGGGGATGCCGATCATCCGCGGCGGCCGCCGTACCGTGAATACTCTGCGCCGCGGGCTCGAGCTTCCGCGGGCGGGCTTTGACGTCAAGATCCACCGCATCGCCGCTGAGGGTACGTCCGTGCTCACCGAGCGCACCGACGTGATTCTCTTTGGGCCGCTGCGGATTCAGTTCTGGGTGTGCGGCGTGTTCGAGGTGCGCGACGGGCGGATCACGCTGTGGCGCGACTACTTTGACTTCCTCGACATTGTCAAGGCGACTGTGCGTGGGCTCATCGCGCTGGCGGTGCCGTCGCTGAAGCCCGGCTTCTAGCGGCGAAAGCCGCCGGGGCGACTCAGCTCGTCGAACGCCTGCGCCCAGCCGGTCAGCCGTTCGGTGGCGTCGACCAGCTCGTCACGGTACCGCTGCCGCCACATCGGCGAGCTCGACACCGGCCCGCTGTTGGCCGACGAGACTAATTGCGCTGCAGCGCCGACCATCTCGTTGTACTGCTGCACGCCGTGATTCAGCTGCGCGGCGAACGCGTGGATGGTCGGTTGCAGCGACGTCCGCGACGACGGGCTCGAGGCCACCGCCCTCTCCATCGACACGACGTCTGTAGCGGTGCCCGACATCGTCGCGGCCACCGAGTTCGCGGTCCGGCTCAGCTCGACGATCTCGTCGCTGGGCAACAACCGGCCGCGTTCCATCACACCCAGCAGCGAGAACATCCCGCGTTCCGCGGTTCCCAGGGCCACCATCGCCCCACGGGCGGCCGACCCGAGCGGCGGCAGCCGCCGGGCCGCGCCCGGCCGCGGCGACGGGAGCGGCTCCGCCCGAAGCCAGCGGTAGCGCAGCAACAACAGCGTGGCCGGAGCGGCTGCTCCTGCCGCGATGATGCCGGGGATCAGCAGTGCCCACGCCGGTGTGTTCCACGACGCCAGCAACAGCGTCACCAGCACCCAGAACACGCACGCGAATGCGAAGAACAAGCCGGATCGCAGCGCCCACCGGCGCTTACGCAGCAGGCGAGCCCGGGGGTCGGCGGCCGCGCTGAGCTTCTGGGCCGCCAGGTCGGCGAACTCGCTGACGCTGTCGAGACTTCGCTGCAGCACCGAACGCCACTGTCGCGAGCCGACGACCATGATCTCGACCTACTGCTGGATCGGGTTCTGCTGCGCCGGTTCCGACGACGGCGTGGCCGCAGTCGGCGTGGAGGACGGCGTCGCCGCCCCGCCGGAGGGCAACGCCTCGCCGCGCATCGACGCGCGGATCTGCTCCAGCCGTGAATGGCCGGCCATCTGCACGCTGGCCTGCTGAACCTCGAGCATCCTACCCTGCACCGAGTTCTGTGCCAGCTCGGCTGATCCCAGCGCGTTGGCGTAGCGTCGCTCGATCTTGTCGCGTACCTCCTCCAGGCTCGGTGTGTTGCCCGGCGCGGCCATTTCGCTCATCGACCTCAGCGAGGCGCTGACCTGCTCCTGCATCTTCGCCTGCTCCAGCTGGCTGAGCAGCTTCGTGCGCTCGGCGATCTTCTGCTGAAGCACCATCGCGTTCTGCTCGACGGCCTTCTTCGCCTGGCCCGCCGCCTGCAGCGCCTGGTCGTGCAGGCCCTTGAGGTCCTCGACGCCCTGCTCGGCGGTCACCAACTGCGCGGCGAACGCCTCGGCGGCGTTGTTGTACTCGGTGGCCTTGGCGGCGTCACCCGCCGCGGTGGCCTGGCCGGCCAGTGTCACCGCCTGACGAACGTTTACCTGCAGCTTCTCGATGTCGGCGAGCTGACGGTTCAGTCGCATCTCGAGCTGCCGCTGGTTGCCGATGACCTGAGCCGCCTGCTGCGTCAGCGCCTGGTGCTGGCGCTGGGCGTCCTCGATGGCCTGCTGTATCTGCACCTTCGGATCGGCGTATTCGTCGACCTTCGAGCTGAACAGTGCCATCAGGTACTTCCACGCCTTGACGAACGGATTAGCCATGGATTGCTCCGTCTTCGTGTCGATGGGTCGTCGGAGATGTGTTGAGGTGGTCGTGTGATTGCGGTGCTGCCCAATTTATCGGTTCGCGGGCATCATCACACGCGGTCCGGTCGGGCGGCCGTCACCGACCTCAGGCGACCGCCATCGCGGAGACGTGGGGAATGACGACCCTGGTGTTGACGTCGATGTTCGGGGCGGTGGGCGCCGTCGTGTCGGTGCGCTCTTCGCGGGCCATGCGCTCGCCGGCGCCGGTCAGGACCTCCGACAGCGGGACGTCGAGCGCCCCGCAGATGGCCGTCAACAGTTCGCTCGACGCTTCCTTGCGGCCCCGCTCGACCTCAGACAGATAGCCCAGGCTCACTCGCGCCGAGTCGGAAACCTCGCGCAGGGTGCGCCCCTGCGATGTGCGGGCACGGCGCAGCACGTCGCCGATCACCTCGCGCAACAAAGCCGCCATCGTGCACTCCTTAGCTTGGGCAATGGAACTTCTTCTAGGGCAACGTTCAGCGAGTGCCGCGGGGTTCCCGCCTCACCGGCCCTCCACCAATTGCCGCAGCCGGGTCAGCGCTTGGTGGACCGCGCCGAGCCTGATATCCCATCGGGAGCCGGAAAGCAGCAGCTCGAATACCTCGGTGTCGGTGGGGCCGGCCAGTCCGATGAACACTGTCCCCACCGGATGGCCGCCGTGTGGTTCGGGGCCGGCCACGCCCGTCAACCCGACTCCCCAGGTGGCCTCGCAGCGTTGCTGAGCGCCCACCGCCAGCGCCCGCGCGGTGGGCGCCGCCACCGGGCCGACCTGCGCGAGCACCTGGCGCGGGACACCCGCGAGGGCGATTTTGGTGCCCTCGGTGTAGGTGACGAGTCCGCCCCGCAGCACCGAACTGGCGCCGGCCACACCGGCCAGGGTGGCCGCGAGCAGCCCCGCGGTCAGCGATTCCGCCGTGGCGATGGTCTGCCGTCGTACCGTGAGGTCGGCGACCAGGCCGCGGGCGTCGTCAGTGACCAGCGGGTCGTCCACGGGTGTCCCTGACCGCCTGGATCACGTAATCGATCCCAGTGAGCACGGTGAGCACGATCGCGACCGCCATCACCACCGTCGCCACCAGATGCCACGCGCCGGCCAGCGGCAGGATGAACAACCCGATCGCCACGGCCTGGACAAGCGTCTTCAACTTGCCGCCACGGCTGGCCGGGATCACGCCGCGGCGCAGCACCGCGAACCGCAAGATCGTGATGCCGACCTCGCGGACCAGGATCAGCACCGTCACCCACCACGCGAGGTCCCCGAGCGCCGAAAGACCGATCAGGGCGGCGCCCAGCAGTGCCTTGTCGGCGATCGGGTCGGCGAGCTTGCCGAACTCGGTCACCATTCCGTAGCCGCGGGCCACCGCCCCGTCGAGCCGGTCGGTCACCATCGCCACCGCGAAAACAACGAAAGCCGCAACGCGCCAACGCAGTTCGTGCCCATCGCCGAAGAACAGCGTGACCAGGAACACCGGCACCAGCAACAGGCGAACGACGGTCAGCAGATTGGCGACGTTGACCAGCCGCACGGTCGGGGCCGTCACCGTCGACCTTGACCGGATTGGGGCAGCGCTGACACGGCAACAGGATATCGGTTGCCGGCCCCCGCGCACGCAACCGATACTCTCGCAACTGTGAGTGCGGCCCGGGATGCCTCTTGGCCCGACGCCTCGCCGGTGCGCGTTCAGCGCCCCGACGGCGTCGTGGTGCGGCGCGCGCGAACCTCGGACGTGCCGACGATCAAGACGCTGGTCGACCACTACGCCGGCAGGATCCTGCTGGAGAAGAACCTCGTCACACTCTACGAAGCGGTCCAGGAATTCTGGGTGGCCGAGCGCGACGGCGAAGTGATCGGCTGCGGCGCGCTGCACGTGATGTGGTCGGATCTGGGAGAGGTGCGCACCGTCGCGGTGCATCCGAAGGTCAAGGGCCACGGCGTCGGGCATGCGATCGTCGACCGGTTGCTCGACGTGGCACGCGAGCTGCAGCTGCAACGGGTGTTCGTCCTGACTTTTGAGACGGAGTTCTTCGCGCGGCACGGGTTCACAGAGATCGAGGGCACCCCCGTGACAGCCGAGGTGTACGAGGAGATGTGCCGCTCGTATGACACCGGCGTCGCCGAGTTCCTCGACCTGTCCTATGTCAAACCCAATATCCTCGGCAACTCGCGAATGTTGCTGATGCTCTGATCCCGGCGCCGGGTTCTAGGCGTCTTCGCCACCGGATTGCAGGCCCCGGATCGACGCCAGCGTGGCGGCCAGCTCGTCGGGTTTGACCAGCACTTCCCGCGCCTTGGAGCCCTCGCTGGGACCGACGATGCCGCGGGTCTCCATCAGGTCCATCAACCGCCCCGCCTTCGCGAATCCGACCCGCAGCTTGCGCTGCAACATCGACGTGGAGCCGAACTGGCTCGACACCACCAGCTCCACGGCCTGCAGGAACACATCCATGTCGTCGCCGATGTCGGGGTCGACGTCGGCGCGCTCGCTCGTGGTCTTGGCAGTGGTGACGCCCTCGGTGTACTCGGGCTCGGCCTGGTCCTTGCAGGCCAGCACGACGGCGTGGATCTCCTCGTCGGTGATGAACGCGCCCTGCAGCCGGATCGGCTTGTTCGCCCCCATCGGCAGGAACAGCCCGTCGCCCATCCCGATCAGCTTCTCGGCGCCCTGCTGGTCGAGGATCACCCGGCTGTCGGTCAGCGACGACGTCGCGAACGCCAGCCGGGACGGGACATTGGTCTTGATCAGGCCGGTCACGACGTCGACCGAGGGTCGCTGGGTGGCCAGCACTAGGTGGATGCCCGCGGCGCGGGCCTTCTGGGTGATCCGCACGACGGCGTCCTCGACGTCGCGGGGTGCGGTCATCATCAGGTCCGCGAGCTCGTCGACGATCGCCACCACGTAGGGGTATGGCTGATACTCCCGCTGGCTGCCGAGCGGGGTGGTGATCTCCCCCGCCTTGAGCTTGGCGTTGAAGTCGTCGATGTGCCGCACGCGCGAGGCTTGCATGTCCTGGTAGCGCTGCTCCATCTCCTCGACGAGCCACGCCAGCGCCGCGGCGGCCTTCTTCGGCTGCGTGATGATCGGGGTGATCAGGTGCGGAATTCCTTCGTAGGGCGTCAGTTCCACCATCTTCGGGTCGATCAGGATCAGCCTGACCTCCTCGGGGGTGGCCCGGGCCAGCAGCGAAACCAGCATCGAGTTGATGAAGCTCGACTTGCCCGAGCCGGTGGAGCCGGCGACCAGCAGATGGGGCATCCTGGCCAGGTTCGCCGAGACGTATTCGCCCTCGATGTCCTTGCCCAGGCCGATCACCAGTGGGTGGTGATCGCGGCGGGTCGACCGGTCCGTCAGCACGTCCGCGAGGCGCACCATCTCACGGTCGACGTTGGGCACCTCGATACCGACCGCCGACTTACCGGGGATCGGGGCGAGCATCCGCACGCTCTCGGTGGCCACCGCATAGGCGATGTTGCGGTGCAGCGCGGTGATCTTCTCGACCTTCACGCCCGGCCCCAGTTCGACCTCGTAGCGGGTGACGGTCGGGCCTCGTGTCAGGCCGGTGACCGCGGCATCGACCTTGAACTGCTGCAACACCGACGTGATCGCGTCGATCATGTTGTCGTTCGCGGCGCTTCGGCGCTTGGGCGGGTCACCTTTGATGAGCAGGTCCAGCGACGGCAGCGTGTACGGGCCTTCCACTACGCGGTCCAGTTCGAGCATCTCCTGCCTTGCCGCGCCGGCGTCCTTGGTGGCGCGGCGACGGACCCGCTTGGGTTCGGCAGGTTCTTCCGTCAAGGACGGTTCGGGGATGGTGGGCGCGTCGTCGTCGGGCGGGTAGTTGCCGTACGGCGAGCCGTCCCAGGCCTGCGCCTCGTCCTCGTCGTAGTCGTAGTCGTACCCGTCGTCGGCGGCGGCGTACGCGCCGCCCACGCCCCGCGCCGTGAACATCGCACGCAGAGCGGCAGGCACCTCGCGCACCGTGGTGCCGGACAGCAGCAGCACTCCGAACAGCACGCCGATCACCAGCAGCGGTGTGGCGATCCACACGGTCAGCCCGTCGGAAAGCGGGCCGCCGATCGCGAACCCGATGAACCCGGCGGCGTGCTGCCGACCGGCAGGCGAATCGGGGGAACCCGCCCACAGATGCCACAGGCCGAGCGCAGGCAGCGCGATCATCGTGGCGCCGAGGACGAGCCGGGGCCGGCTCACCGGGTTGGGCTCCGATCGCATCAGCACGACCGCGACGGTCGCCGTCACCAGCGGGAGCACGATGACGCCCGAACCGATCATCACCCGCAGCGCGGTGTCGATCCACTGCCCCACCGGCCGCGCGGCATCAAACCAGGAGCTGGCCGCGATCACCACCGAGAGGCCGAGCAGCGCCAGCGCGATGCCGTCTCGGCGATGCCCCGGGTCGATGTCGCGAGCGTGGCCGACCGAGCGGGCGGCGGTGCCGGCACCCCTGGCGACCATCAGCCAGGAAGCGCGGGCGCCGCTGGCCAGGGCCGCACCGGCCGCGCCGATGCCTGATCCGCGGCGGCCTCTTCGCCTCTTGACTGGCTTGCGCCGCGGTGCCGCACCCCGGGAACCGGCCCTTGACCTGCTCGTTCGGCCTCCTGAGCGGGCGGCGGTCTTACTAGGCATGGACGCAAGCCTAATCGCATACGCCTCATCTGCACCATTCGCCACACTGGTCACCAGTGGATCGCTGGTCCACCATGAGTAGGGTTGCAGGCGTAAAATCCGGCGCTCACCGAGGAGTCCATCGCCAATGCCCGTCGTCGTCGTCGCCGCCATGACCGCCAAGCCCGAATCCGTGGACCACGTCCGCGATGTGTGCAGGCGCACTGTTGAAGCCGTACAACAGGAACCAGGCTGCGAGCTCTACGCGCTGCACGAGGCCAACGGCACGTTCGTGTTCATCGAACAGTGGGCCGACGAAGACGCGCTGAAGACGCACAGCACCGCGCCCGCGATCGGCGCCCTGTTCAGCGGCATCGGTCAGCATCTCGACGGGGCACCCGACATCAAGATGCTGCAGCCTGTTCCCGCAGGCGACCCCGCCAAGGGCCAGTTGAGGCCCTGACGTGGCGTCGCTCAGCGGAAAAGTCGCCTTCATCACCGGCGCCGCCCGAGGCCAGGGCCGCGCTCACGCCGTCAAACTCGCCTACGACGGCGCCGACATCATCGCGGTCGACCTGTGCGACCAGATCGCATCGGTGCCGTATCCGATGGCCACCCCCGACGACTTGGCCGCGACCGTGAAACTGGTCGAGGACACCGGCGCCCGGATCGTCGCGAGGCAGGCCGACGTCCGCGACCGCGCGTCGTTGAGCACCGCGCTGCAGGCTGGTCTTGACCAGTTCGGCCGCCTCGACATCGTGGTCGCCAACGCCGGAATCGCTCCGATGCAGGCGGGCGAAGACGGCTGGCGCGACGTGGTCGACGTCAACCTCACCGGCGTGCACAACACCGTCGAGGCAGCGATACCGGCGATGATCAGGCAACGCGACGGCGGGTCGATCGTCTTGATCAGTTCGGCCGCGGGCCTGGCTGGCATCGGAAGCGCCGATGCCGGCTCGATCGGCTATGTCGCCGCCAAGCACGGCATGGTCGGGTTGATGCGGGTGTACGCGAATCTGCTTGCGCACCACAGTATAAGGGTGAACTCAGTGCATCCGGCCGGCGTCGACACGCCGATGATCAATAACGAGTTCATCCGGGACTGGCTTTCGCGGATGGTCGCCGAATCCGATGTGCCGAAGGACATGGGCAACCTCCTGCCCGTACAGGTTCTGCAGCCGGAGGACATCGCAAACGCGGTCGCCTGGTTGGTGTCGGACGCCGCCCGCTACATCACCGGCGTGACGCTGCCGGTCGACGCGGGCTACATCGCCAAGCGCTGACGACGGGCGCCGGCCTAGATCTCGATGACCGTCGGAATGATCATCGGCTGGCGGCGGTACGTTTCGCCGACCCACTTGCCGACCGTGCGGCGCACCGCCTGGGCGATGCGGGTGGGATCGGTGACGCGCTCGGCGGCGAGGTTCTCCAACTCCTCCTCCACCATGCGGACGGCGGGCTCGAGGGCCTTGGGGTCTTCGGAGAAGCCGCGGGAATACAGGTGTGGCGGCGCGGCCGGGCGCCCGGTGCCCCGCCGCAGGACGATGGTCACGGCCACGAAGCCGGATGAAAGTATCAGCCGTTCACCGAGGGTCGTGTCGCCGACGTCGCCGAGAATCAGGCCGTCGACGAACATCTTCCCCACCGGCACCGCGCCGGCGATGCTGGCCCGCCCGGCCACTAGGTCTACGCTGACCCCGTTCTCAGCCAGCATGATCCTGTCTTCCGGCACGCCGGTCCTGGCGGCCAACTCGGCGTTGGCGCGCAGGTGTCGCCACGTGCCGTGCACCGGCATCACGTTGCGCGGCCGCACACCGTTGTAGAGGAATAGCAGCTCGCCGGCGTATGCGTGTCCCGAAACATGCACCCGCAGTTGGTTGT